>NZ_JBTZSU010000018.1:0-78960 GCF_054890965.1 Arthrobacter sp. C152 | reverse complement strand
GTCCAAGAACGGAACTTTGGCCGACGTCCGTCAAAGGTGAGCGGGGGTTTGGGGAAGGCCTGCCGGAGGTGCGCGGAGTTATCCACAAGCCCCTGCAGTCCAAGAACGGAACTTTGGCCGACGTCCGTCAAAGGTGAGCGGGGGTTTGGGGAGGGCCTGCCGGAGGTGAGCGGGGGTTTGGGGAGGGCCTGCCGGAGGTGAGCGGGGGTTTGGGGAAGGCCTGCCGAAGGTGAGCGGGGGTTTGGGGAAAACCTGCCGAAGGTGAGCGGGGGTTTGGGGAAGGCCTGCCAGAGGTGAGCGGGGGTTTGGGGAAGGCCTGCCAAAGGTGAGCGGGGGTTAGGTGAGGCCTACCGGGTTGCCGTCGGCGTCCACGTCCATCCTGAGGGCTGCAGGATCAGCGGGGAGGCCGGGCATGGTCATCACCGCACCGGTCAGGGCCACGATGAAGCCGGCACCCGTTTTGGGCAGCAGGTCGCGCACATGGATGGTGAACCCCTTCGGGGCGCCGAGACGGGAGGCGTCATCGGTGAAGGAGTACTGGGTCTTGGCCATGCAGACCGGCAGGGAGCCCCAGCCGTTCCGCTCGATGTCGGCCAGCCGCTTCAGTGCCGGCACCGAGAAGTCCACGCCGTCGGCCCCGTAGATCTCCTGGGCGATGGTCCGGATTTTGTCCTCCACAGGCAGCTCCAGGGGGTACAGATGGCGGAAATTGGTGAGCCGCTCCACGGCCTGGGCCACCAGCGCGGCAAGCTCGTCGCCGCCGTCGCCCCCGCCGCCGCGCCCCCACACATCGGCGACGGCGGCCTGCACGCCCTCGCCGGCACACCACGCCAGCAGCCAGTCGAGTTCCTCCGGCGTATCCGAGGAAAAACGGTTGATGGCCACCACGGGCGTGACGCCGAACTTCTCCACGTTCCGCACGTGCCGGCGCAGGTTGGCCACCCCGGCTTCGAGTGCGGACATGTCGGGCCGGCCCAGCCGGTCCTTGGTTACCCCGCCCTGCATTTTCAGGGCACGCACCGTTGCGACCACCACCACCGCAGAGGGGACCAGTCCGCCCACGCGGGCCTTGATGTCCATGAACTTCTCCGCCCCCAGGTCCGCCCCGAACCCGGCCTCGGTGACCACGATCTCCGCGAGCCGGCGGGCCGTCTGGGTGGCAATCAGGGAGTTGCAGCCGTGGGCGATGTTGGCGAACGGGCCGCCGTGCACCAGGGCGGGGGTCCCGGCGATGGTCTGCACCAGGTTGGGTTTGATGGCCTCTTTCAGCAGCAGGGTTAAAACTCCCTGCACGCCGAGGTCGGCCACAGTGACGGGAGTCCGGTCGTAGGTGTAGCCGAACGTGATCCTGCCCAGGCGCTCGCGGAGGTCCGCCAGGTCAGTGGCCAGGCAGAAGACGGCCATCACCTCGGACGCCACGGTGATGTCGAACCCGTCCTGCCTCGGCACCCCCTGCGTGGGGCCGCCGAGGCCGATGACCACCTCCCGGAGGGCGCGGTCGTTCATGTCCAGGACGCGCTTGAACGTCATCCGCCGCGGATCGATGTTCAGGGCGTTGCCCTGGTAGATGTGGTTGTCCACCAGCGCCATCAACGCATTGTTCGCCGAGGTGATCGCGTGGAAATCACCCGTGAAGTGCAGGTTGATCTCATCCATGGGCAGGACCTGGGAGTAGCCTCCGCCGGTGGCGCCTCCCTTCATCCCCAGGACCGGGCCCAGCGACGGCTCCCGCAGGGCGATCATCACCTTGTGCCCGGCGCGGGCCAGGGAATCGGCAAGCCCCACGGTGGTGGTGGATTTTCCTTCGCCGGCCGGGGTGGGGGACATGGCCGAAACCAGCACCACCTTCCCGTGCGGGGCCGGCGCAGCGAGCCTGGCGGGGTCGATCTTCGCTTTGAACCGGCCGTACTGTTCCAGGGCCTCAGCGTTAACACCGGCGGCGGCCGCGATCTCGCCGATAGGCCGGATCCGGGCGGCCCTGGCAATCTCAAGGTCAGTGGGAAGAGCAGACATCCTTGTCCTTTCCTGCGCAGTCTTTCCGTGCACCACGGACGGCGCCGGAGACCTGCCCCTAAGCTAACAGCACCGGGGCGGAGGATGAAGGAATTCAGGACGCAGGTACGGCAGGAGCCAGGCGCGGTGCCACAAAGTTCTCGACGGCGGCATGGTAGCTTTCGAGCGTGATGGCGGCAGTGCGCTGCCAGCCTGAGTTCTGGGCGCGGATTGCGGCTGCCCGCCCCAGGTCCTCGCGCGTGGCGGGGTCGTCATAGAGCGCTTCCAGGGCGTCCGCCCAGTCCGCGGGGTGGTGGCCATCCACCAGGAGCCCTGTGCGGCCGTGGAAGATCGCCCTCGACAACCCGCCCACGCGGGTGGCCACCACGGGTGTTCCGCACGCCTGCGCCTCAAGCGCCACCAGGCCGAAGGATTCGCTGAAGGAAGGCATCACCACCACGTCGGCCGCGCGGAACCAGGACGCCAGCTCAGGTGCCTTCACCGGCGGAAGCTGCGTGACGACGTCGTCCATTCCTGCCTCGGCGACCAAACGCCGGAGGTTGAACTCCTTGTTGCCGCTCAGCGAGCCCAGGATGGTGACCCGGAGGTCGATGTCGGGGCGGCGTTGGCGCAGCAGCGCCGCGGCCTTGACCAGCACCTGCGGCCCCTTCAGGCGCTGGATCCGCCCGGCGAACACCAGGTGGAACGTGTCTGTGCTGACGCCGTGCTCCGCACGGGACTTGGCCCGGAACGCCGGGGTGAAGGTGCCCAGGTCCACGCCGGGCGGCGCGATGTCGATGCGGTCGTAGGTGGCGCCGTAATGCGACACCAGTTCGGCGGCTTCGGCACTGGTGTTGGCGATCAGCCGCGCCGCGCCGTCGACGATGTGCTGCTCACCCATCTCGCGGCGCCGCGGTTCGGGCTGTTCCCCGGACTCGAGCAGCAGGTTCTTGACCTTGGCCATGGTGTGCATGGTGTGCACCAGCGGCACGCCCCACAGCTCGGACAGCTCCAGCCCGGCGATCCCGGACACCCAGTAGTGCGAGTGGATCACGTCGTAGCGGCCGTGCGGCTGGCGGCTCCGGATCTGTTCGATCTCCGCCACCATGGCGTGCAGCAGCCCGGGCAGCTCCTCCTTGGGGATCTTCCTCGGCGGCCCGGCCAGGACGTTGTGCACGCAGACCCCGGGATCGGGATGTTCGACGGCGGGCTGGCTGGCTGAGGTGGCGCGCGTGAAGATCTCCACCTCCACGCCGGCCTCCGCCAGCGCCGAGGCGAGTTCACGGATATAGACGTTCATGCCGCCGGCGTCACCGGAGCCCGGCTGCTCCATGGGGGAGGTGTGGAGGGAGAGCAAAGCGACCCTGCGGATCAGTGCCACGGGACCTCCTTCCGGCCACCGGCGCGCGTCAGCGGAACCGGCTGAGTGGACATTCGATAAAACACTACTCCTTCCTCAACGCCCGCCGCCCTGCCACCTCTTCCGCAGGTCCGGGAAGGCTTCCTCGTAGCCGGCCAGGAGCTTCGCGGCGAGGTCGTCCGAATCCACCAGCGGATGCCGGGCGAACGCCGCCAGTGCTGCGTCCCGGTTCCGTGCGGCTGCGGCCTCAACGGTGAGCCGCTCCACCTCCTTGACGCGCCGGAGCAGCCCGAGCTGCGGTTCCGCCGGTGCCTGCTGCGGCAGCGGGACGGCACCGGCGGGGGTGACGGTGCAGGGAATTTCGACGACGGCGTCCGCGGGCAGGCCGGGGATGGCGGGCTGGGGAGCGGCTTCTTCAGCCGCGGGATCCCTGGGCGGGACCGGCAGGCAGTTGCGTGTGTTCAGGACCAGCTGGGTGTCCCCGGTGCCGGCCGGGTTTCCGGAGAGCGCCCGCATGGCTGCCAGGGCAACCCGCTCGTAGCCGCCGCCGGCCAGGTCCTCGTCGTCGCGCTGTTCACCCTCGCGGCGGGCCTCGGCCAGGTACCCTTCTTCGCGGGAGCGGCGCGCCTCATCCCATAGCCGGTAGGCCTCTGCGCCGGCGGCGGCAAGCCGGGGGTAGAGGTCCTGCTGCTGGCCGTGGATGGTCTCGCCGCGGGTCCGGGACATGGCCTGCATGGACTGCCGCGCAGCCTCCAGCCGGTAGTAATAGAAGAGGTATTCGTTGGGAAGCAGGCGGAGGTCGGCCAGGAACTCCTGCGGGAACAGCCTGCCCTCCTCGAACGTCTGCAGCGCCGGGCCGTCCGCGAGCAGGTCCGGCAGCACGTTCCGGCCTCCGGACTCCAGCCGGTACAGCCAGCCCAGGTGGTTCAGCCCGTAGTAGCCCACGCCGTCGAGCCGTCCATCCGGCAACGCCAGGCCGGCAGCACGCGCGGCGCGGTGCACCAGGCCGCCCGCTGAGTCGCAGATCCCGATCACCCGCGGGCCAAGGACCGGGATCAGCGCTTCGGTGACCATACCGGCGGGGTTGGTGAAATTGATCAGCCACGCCTCCGGACAGTGTTCCCGCATCAAGCGCGCCAGTTCCAGCATGTGGGGGATGGTCCGCAGCGCGTAGGAAATGCCGCCGGCCCCTGTGGTTTCCTGCCCCAGCAGGCCCAGCCGCTGGGCCACTTTTTCGTCAGCAACCCGGCCCGCGGTACCGCCGGGCCGGATGGCGGCGAACACCATGCCAGCACCTGCCAGGGCCCCGGGAAGGTCGGTGGTTGCGTGGACGGACAGGGACGGACCGCGTCCGCCCGGCATGCTGCGCAGCACCGCGGTGACGGAATCCAGCCTGGCGGCATCGACGTCGTGCAGCACCAGTTCGGTGACCATTCCGGCATAGCGGCCCGACACGAGTGCCCGGTATATCAGCGGCACCCGGAAACCTCCGCCGCCGGCAATCAGAAGCCGCATACCCAGCAGTCTAGGCCCGCCGCTGGCCAGCCCGGATGCCGCCACGGCCCCTACCGAAGGACACCGGCACGGCGTATTGTGCCCAACATGGACGCGATTCCCGCCCGCCCGTTCGATCCCCTGGCCGCCGTCCGGTCGCCGGCCGAGCCGGGATTCGACGTGCTGCTGGCCGGCACGGTCTTCCAGGACATCATCTTCACCGGGCTGCCGCACGGCCCCGAGCCCGGCACCGAAATCTGGAGCGAGGGGATGGGCAGCTGCCCCGGCGGGGTGGCGAACCAGGCCATCGCCGCGGCCAGGCTGGGGCTGCGGACCGGGCTGGCCGCCGCGTTCGGGGACGACGGATACGGCGACTTCAACTGGAAGATCCTCTCCGGGCAGGAGCATGTGGACCTCAGCCTGTCCCGGCGCGTGCCGGGCTGGCACTCTCCGGTCACGGTGTCGCTGTGCGTGGACCAGGACCGTTCGCTGGTGACCCACGGCCACTCCGCGCCAGTGACCTGTTCCGAACTGATCGGCAACCCGCCCCCGGCGCTCGCCGGCATCGCCGAGGTGGGCCTGGAAGTGGAACCCTGGGCCCGCTCCGCTCACGCGGCCGGGGTGAAACTGTTCGGGGACGTGGGCTGGGATCCCAGCGGGGAGTGGGCACCCGTGCGGCTCGAAAACCTGCAGTATTTCCACGCCTTCCTGCCCAACCAGCGTGAGGCCATGGCCCTGACGGGCAAGGACAACCCGTGGAGTGCGCTCTACGCCCTGGCGGACCGTGTCCCCGTGGCCGTGGTGACGCTCGGCGCGCAGGGGGCGATGGCCGTCGACTCTGAAACGGGGGAGGAGGAGTGGGTTCCGTCGCTGCCGGTCAAGGCGCATGATCCCACCGGTGCCGGGGACTGCTTCGACGCCGCGTTCATCGTGGGGACCCTCGCCGGCTGGCCGCTGGGGAACCGGCTGCGGTTCGCCAACCTGTGCGCCTCGCTGGCCGTGCAGGAGGTGGGCGGCTCGCTGGCGGCGCCGGGCTGGGGTGACATCGCAGACTGGTGGAAGCGCGCCAATGCCCGCCCGGAACGGCAGACCAGCCAGTGGCTGCGGCGCTTCTCGTTCCTGGCCGAGATCCTCCAGGATGTTCCGCTCGCCGCCCAGCGCCGGGCAGCCGCCACGATCGCGCACCTTTCGGACGCCTGACCGCTGCCCGGGACGGCGATTATTCGGCCGGAAGCGCCAGCACTAGAATCAGTTAGGTGACTTACCCCGCAACAACCGGTGACTTCAGCGCTGCCCAGGGGCCCGACCCCCGCCATGAACGGTCCGCCGTGATCGACCTGGATGCCATCCGCCACAACGTCCGCCGGCTCGCGGCCGCGGCGTCCCCCGCGAAAGTCATGGCCGTCGTCAAAGCCGACGCCTATGGCCACGGCGCCGTGCCCGTGGCGCGCGCAGCCCTGCAGGCAGGCGCATCCTGGCTGGGCGTCGCACATATTTCCGAGGCCCTCGCGTTGCGCGCCGCCGGTATCGATGCGCCGCTGCTTGCCTGGCTGCACACCACCGACAGCAACTTCGGTGCCGCCGTGGCCGCCGGCGTCGACATCGGGTGCTCAGGGTGGGAACTGGAACGCATCGTGGCCGCGGCCCGGGAGCAGGAGCGCCCGGCGCGGGTGCACCTGAAGGTGGACACCGGCCTGGGCCGCAACGGGTGCGCGCCGGAGGACTGGGACCGGCTGGTGGGCGAAGCCGTGGAATACCAGGACCAGGGCCTGCTTCGCGTGGTGGGCATCTTCTCCCACCTGGCCGTGGCGGACGAACCCGAACGGCCCGAAACGGACCAGCAGGTGGCCGCGTTCCGGGAAGCGGTTGCCATCGCTGAAGACGCCGGCGTGGACCCGGAAGTGCGCCACCTTGCCAACACCCCGGCCACGCTCTCCCGGCCGGATACCCACTTCGACCTGGTCCGTGCGGGCCTGGGGCTCTACGGGCTCTCGCCCTTCGACGGGCAGACCTCCGCCGAGCTTGGCCTCCGGCCCGCCATGACGCTGCACACGCTGGTTTCTCAGTGCAAGGACGTCCCGGAGGGGCAGGGCGTCTCCTACGGCCTGCGCTACCACACCAGCGGGCCGAGCACCCTGGCACTGATTCCGTTGGGCTACGCCGACGGCGTCCCGAGGGTCGCCACCGGGGGCCCGGTCCGGGTGGCGGGCACGACCTACCCGGTGGTGGGGCGGATCGCCATGGACCAGATGGTCATCGACCTGGGGGCCGAGCACGCCGGAGAGGGGCTGCTCGGTGCGGAGGCGGTGCTGTTCGGCGACGGTGCCGACGGCGGCCCCACCGCCGACGACTGGGCCCGGGCAGCCGGAACCATCAACTACGAAATCGTGACCCGGATCAGTCCCCGGGTGCCGCGGCGCTTCATCAACGAGGACGATCCGGCCGCCGCCGGGGCCGGGCTCGCCGTGCATGGCGGGGCGGGGGCGGCATGAGCGGTCCAGCACAGCCGGCCCGGCCCAACTGGGAGAAGTCCTTTGCAGCGACGACGGCGGAACAGACGCAGGCGTTCGGCGAACGCCTCGCGGGGGTGCTGCAGGCCGGTGACCTCCTGGTGCTGTCCGGCGAGCTGGGGGCGGGGAAGACCACGTTCACGCAGGGCCTGGGGGAGGGGCTCGGTGTCCGCCCCGGCATCATCTCGCCCACGTTCGTCCTGGTCAGGATCCACCCCAACCTGCCCGAAGGTCCCCGCCCCGGTGGCCCCGACCTGGTACACGTCGATGCCTACCGGCTGGGCTCGGCCGCGGAGATCGACGACATCGACCTCGAAAACACCATGGACTCATCCGTCACCGTGGTCGAATGGGGCCACGACCGTGTGGAACACCTCAGCGAGAACAGGCTGGAAATCGACTTCCACCGGGCCATTGGCCTCGGTGCCGGTGCCCAGGCACAGCCCGGAACCCTGGACTTCGACACCGACGACACCGACGAACCCCGCACCATCGTGATGCGCGGGTACGGTCCGCGCTGGGCGGCCGCGCCGGACCTGGACGTCCGGGAAGGGAGCGCCCCATGCTGATCCTCGCCATCGACACCTCGGCGGTGGCCAGCGCCGCGCTGGTGTCCCATGACGCCCCCGAAGGCGTCGTCGCCAACTTCTCCACCGAGGACACCCGAAGCCACGCCGAGGTCCTCGCCCCCGGAATCCACGAAATGCTCGCGTCGGCGGGCGTCACCGGCCAGGACATCGACGCCATAGTGGTGGGCGTCGGACCGGGACCCTTCACCGGGCTGCGGTCGGGCATCGCCACGGCGCGCACCCTGGCCTTCGTCTGGGGGAAACCGCTGCACGGCGTGATGAGCCTGGACGCGGTGGCTTTGGAGGTCGCCGAATCCACCGCAGCGGTTCCCGAATTCCTGGTGGTGACCGATGCCCGCCGCAAGGAGGTCTACTGGGCACGCTACAGCCTCAGCGATGCCCAGTTGCCGCTGCTGGAGGACGGCCCGCACGTGGGGTTCGCCGCGGACCTGCCGGCGCTGCCCGCGTTCGGCGCCGGTGCCGGCCTCTACCCCGACGCCCTCAAAGCCGATCCGGACTTCGCGCAGGAGCAGCCTGACGCCCTCTACCTTGGCCAGTTCGCCCTCGCCCGGCTGGCATCCGGCGGCACCCTGCTGGACTCCACCCCCCTGTACCTGCGCGAATCCGATGCGCAGGTACCCGGACCACGGAAGCGGGCCCTGTGAGCGCAACACCTGGAACCGGACCCTCGGACGTGACCGTCCGGGACATGACGTTCGAGGATGTCCCGGCCGTCGAAGCCCTCGAGCAGCAGCTCTTTCCCATCGACGCCTGGCCGCTGCAGATGTTCCTGGACGAGCTCGCGCAGCCGGAAACCCGCCGCTACCTGGTGGCGGAAACCGGCGGCCGCATCGTGGGCTACGCCGGGCTGATGTGCATCGAGCCCATCGCGGACGTGCAGACCATCGCCGTCGTACCTGACTACGAGGGCCGGGGTATCGGCACCGCCCTGCTCACCATGCTGATTGCGGAAGCCCGGCGCCGCTGGGCAACGGAGGTGCTCCTGGAAGTCCGCGCAGACAACCCCCGTGCGCAGCATCTGTACGTGCGCTTCGGCTTCGAACAGATCCATGTCCGCCGCCGCTACTACCGGGACGGGGCGGACGCCCTCATCATGCGGCTCCAGCTCGCGGAAAGTCCGGTCACGGGCGCCCCGGATACCGGGGAAACGACGGAAGCAGGCAAGCAATGAACCGCACGCAGCCCCTCGTGCTCGGCATCGAATCGTCCTGCGACGAAACCGGCGTGGGAATTGTCCGCGGCACCGCCCTCCTCACCAACACCGTCTCTTCCTCGATGGACGAGCATGTGCGTTTCGGAGGCGTGATCCCCGAGATCGCCTCCCGTGCGCACCTGGACGCGTTCGTCCCCACGCTGGAGCAGGCGCTGGCGGAGGCGGGCGTGGAACTGGCCGACGTGGACGCCATCGCCGTCACATCCGGTCCCGGTCTGGCCGGTGCCCTCATGGTGGGCGTGTGTGCCGCGAAGGCCCTGGCCGTGGCCACCGGCAAGCCGCTGTACGCGATCAACCACCTGGTGGCCCACGTCGGCGTCGGACTGCTGGACGGCCGGGAGGACGGCAGGAAGCAGGTGCTGCCGGACAACCTCGGCGCCCTGCTGGTGTCCGGCGGCCACACCGAAATCCTGCAGATCAACAGCATCACCAGCGACGTGGAACTCCTGGGCTCCACCATCGACGACGCCGCCGGCGAGGCCTACGACAAGGTGGCCCGCATCCTCGGCCTCGGCTATCCCGGCGGCCCGGCCATCGACAGGATGGCCCGCACCGGCAACCCCAAGGCCATCCGCTTCCCTCGGGGCCTGACCCAGCCCAAGTACATGGGAACCGCCGACGAACCTG
Organism: Arthrobacter sp. C152; assembly: GCF_054890965.1. Lineage (NCBI taxonomy): Bacteria > Bacillati > Actinomycetota > Actinomycetes > Micrococcales > Micrococcaceae > Arthrobacter > Arthrobacter sp. C152. The sequence continues at coordinate 69,174 of NZ_JBTZSU010000018.1, read as the reverse complement.
GCCCGCACCGGTACGACTGGTCCTTCAGCGGCCTCAAAACCGCCGTGGCCCGGTGCGTGGAACAGTTCGAGGCCCGCGGGGAGGAAATCCCCGTGGCCGACATCGCTGCCGCCTTCCAGGAAGCCGTGGTGGACGTGATCTCGTCCAAGGCCGTCCTGGCCTGCAGGGAACGCGGCATCAAGGACGTCCTGCTGGGCGGCGGTGTGGCGGCAAACTCACGCCTGCGCGAACTGACAGGGCAGCGCTGCGCGTCCGCCGGAATCCGGCTGCATGTTCCGCCGCTGGACCTGTGCACCGACAACGGTGCCATGGTGGCGGCCCTCGGTGCCCAGCTGGTCATGGCCGGTGTGGAACCCAGCGGGATCGGCTTCGCCCCGGACTCCTCGATGCCCGTGACGTCGGTGTCCCTCCCTGCCTGATCCCCGCGAAACACACAGTTGCTCTATCAGTTTTGGCTCTTAAACCACCGGTTTGGGGGCCATATCTGATGGAGCAGGTCAGGCGGTGGGGCCGTTGCGCATCTGCTTGACCAGGTCCAGGACGACGGCCTGCAGGTTCCCGCCGTTCTCGGCGGCGACCCGGCGCTGCCGCTGGTACCCGGCGCCCCGGCTGATGATCTTCTCGACGTCGGCGAGCTCGTCGGAGCAGCGCAGCTTCGCCGCCACCGGCTCGAGCCGGTTCAGCGTCTCCAACAGGTGCTCGGTGACCAGCTGCTCCTTCCCCGCCGCGTCCAGGATGATGATGGCGTCCATGCCGTACCGGGCGGCGCGCCACTTGTTCTCCTGGACGTGCCACGGCGGCATGGTGGGGATGGTGCCGCCGTTGTCCAGGATGGTGGAGAACTCGTCCACGAGGCACTGGGTGAGGGCGGCGATGGCGCCCACTTCCTCCAGCGTGGCCAGGCCGTCGCAGATGCGCATCTCGATGGTGCCCAGGGCCGGCACAGGCCGGATGTCCCACCGGATCTCGGAGATGGTGTCGATGACCCCGGTGGTGAACATGTCCTGGACGTAGGACTCGTATTCTTCCCAGGACGTGAACTGGAACGGCAGGCCGGCGGTGGGCAGCTGCTGGAACATCAGGGCGCGCTGGGAGGCGTAGCCGGTGTCCTCACCGCCCCAGAACGGGCTGGAGGCCGAGAGCGCCTGGAAATGCGGGAAGTAGTTGACCAGGCCGTCCAGCACCGGGAGGGCCTTGTCCCGGCTGTCCAGGCCCACGTGCACGTGCACGCCGTAAATCACCATCTGCCGGCCCCACCACTGGGTCCGGTCGATGAGTTTGGCGTAGCGTGCCTTGTCCGTCACCGGCTGAAGCTGCGGCGGGCTGAAGGGATGGCTGCCGGCGCAGAACAGCTCCACGCCCATGGGATCGGTGATCTCCCGGACGGCGGCCACGGACCGGGCCAGGTCATCCTTGGCCTCGGCCGCGGTTTCGCAGATGCCGGTGACCAGTTCCACGGTGTTCAGCAGCAGTTCCTGCTTGATGTGCGGATGCTCGTCATCCTCGTTGAGTTCGGGATGGCGGGACGCGACGCCGCGGAGCACCTGGTTGGCCACGGACGCCAGTTCGCCCGTCTTCCCGTCCACCAGCGCAAGCTCCCATTCAACACCGAGGGTTGACTGCCTCGATGACGCGAAGTCGATCTTCACACGCTTCCTCACTGTCCGGTTTGCCGCTGGCTGGTGCCGCTCACAGGCTGCAGCCGGCAGGCGAACGGATGGTCCAAGTCTAGTGCAGGGGTAGCATCGTATTGATGGCTCCGTTCCAGTACCTGCGTCACAGTCCGGCCCAATCCGTCCCCCTAATCCTGGCCTTGTCCGCCCTCGCACTGGCCTCCTGTACTGCCTCCCCAAGCCCGGCCCCGCCGTCGTCCACGCCTTCCACGGGCGCGTCCCCTTCCGCTGAAACACGGACGACGCCGGCACCACCTTCCGCGTCCACCTCGCCTGATCCCGGTTCCCGGCCCCTGGGCTGGGGACCCGAACAGCGGGACCAGGATGCCGCCGCCGCAGCTGTTGCGGCGATGACGCCGGAGGAGAAGGCCGGGCAGGTCCTGCTTCCGTCCTTCAAAGGCAACCAGGTGGATGCGCAGGTGGCGCTTATCCAGCGCCTGCACCTGGCCGGCTCCATCATCATGGGCGACAACGTCCCGCGCGATCCGCAGGGAAAGGTGGACGTCGGGGCCATGGGAGCCCTGAACCGGAAGCTGCTGCAGGCCGCGGCCGCGGACGGCCGGCCCTGGCCCGGGATCATCGCGGTGGACCAGGAAGGCGGCATGGTGGCCCGCCTGGGCGCCCCGCTGACGGAATGGCCGGCGCCGATGAGCTACGGCGCTGCCGGTAGCGAGGCGTTGACCCGGGAGGCCGGCAAGGGCGTCGCAGGAGAGCTGGTGCCCCTGGGCTTCAACCTCGATTTTGCGCCGGATACCGACGTCACCGTCGGCGCCCAGGACCCCACGATCGGCGCCCGGTCCATGTCCGCCGACCCCGGCGTGGCCGCCGCCCAGGGGGTTGCGTTCTCGCAGGGCATGCTGGCTGCCGGAGTGCTGCCGGTGGTGAAGCACTTCCCCGGGCACGGCTCCGTCACCGCCGACTCACACCTCAGCCTGCCCGTCCAGCCTGCAAGCGTCGAAGCACTCCGGGCCCGGGACTGGAAACCCTTCGAAGCGGCGGCCGCCGCCGGGCTGCCGGTCGCGATGACCGGGCACATCGCCGTACCCGCGCTGGAACCCGGCGTCCCGGCGTCGTTGTCAGCGCCCAACTACGCGGCCCTGCGCGGCCTGGGCTTCAATGGAGTCGCCGTGACCGACGCGCTCAACATGGGCGCGGTGGAGAACCAGTACCCGGCCGGCGCAGCCGCGGTGAAGGCCCTGGCCGCCGGCGCCGACCTGCTGCTGATGCCCGCCGACGTGGAGCAGGCGCACGCGGCGATCCTCCAGGCGCTGGCCTCCGGCAGCCTTCCCGCGGCACGCCTGGACGAGGCCGCCCGGCGGGTGGCGACCCTGATGACCTGGCACGCCCGGACCCCGGCCGCGGCGGGGACTGCGGGCGCAGGCGCCCCGGCGGGAAGTGGCGCGGCCCTGTCCGCCCGGGTGTCGGCGTCGGCCATCACTGTCCTGGCCGGTCCCTGCACGGGTGCCATGGTCCCCGGTGCTGTTCGCGTCGAGGGCGGGGGACCGGGGGACAAGGAACGCTTCGAGGCCGCTGCCCGCCGTGCCGGCCTGGCCGTCGGATCCGGGCCGCTTGTGAGCCTCATCGGGTACGGCGGAAAGCCGGCCGGCGGGGACATCGCCGTCGCCCTCGACGCGCCGTGGCCGCTTCAGGACTCCGGCGCGCCGGTGAAGCTGGCGCTGTACGGCCGCAGTGACACCGCCTTCGACGCGCTGGCCGCCGTGCTCGCCGGGAAGGCGCCGGCGCGCGGGAAGCTGCCAGCCGCCGTCGGGCCCTATCCCGCAGGTACCGGCTGCGGTTGACCCAAGGAGGTAGCGCGAACTGGCGTTTCGACGCGTCAGAACGACAGTTGGCGCTACTCAGTTGGGTGGACCGCTTTAATGGTCAGGTGCCCATTCTGAATAAAGACATGACCCTCTGCATCTCGCTCTCGGCCCGCCCCAGCAACAACGGGACCCGGTTCCACAACCACCTGTACGAACAGCTGGGCCTGAACTGGATCTACAAGGCGTTCGCCCCCACCAACCTGGAGCAGGCCATCGCCGGCGTGCGGGGCCTGGGAATCCGCGGATGCGCCATTTCCATGCCGTACAAGGAAGACGTCATCGCCCTGGTGGACGAGATGGACCCGTCAGCCAAGGCCATCGACTCGGTCAACACCATCGTCAACGCGGACGGGCACCTCAAGGCGTACAACACCGACTACACGGCGATCGAGCAGCTCCTGGCATCCAACAACGTCCCCACCGGTTACTCCGTGCTGGTCCAGGGCGCGGGCGGCATGGCCAAGGCCACGGTGGCCGCTTTGCGGGACGCCGGCTTCAAGGACGTCACCGTGATCGCCCGGAACGAGGCTGCCGGGCGGGCGCTCGCTGACCAGTACGGGTTCCAGTGGCGTGCCGCGCTCGACGGCGGGACGGCCGACCTGATCATCAATGTCACCCCCATCGGCATGGCCGGGGGAGCGGAAGCGGACGCACTGTCCTTCCCTGCGGAGGCCATTGACGCGGCGCGCGTGGTTTTCGACGTGGTGGCGCTGCCAGCCGAGACGCCGCTGGTCAAGGCTGCCCGCGCAGCCGGCAAACCCGTGATCACGGGAGCGGAGGTGGCCACCATCCAGGCGCTGGAGCAGTTCGTCCTCTACACGGGCGTCACACCCACGCCGGAGCAGGTGCGGGCCGCCGAGGAGTTCATGCGCGCCCAGTAGGGCCGCTAGACGGGTTCCATCACGATGGCTACCCGGTCCTCACCGATGCGGGTCAGGACCAGGGTGGCCGTCCGGCCGCCCTTCTTGGCGTTCTTCCCTCCGGGCAGCAGTTGCTTCCGCAGCTCCTCCGGGGTCACCGCGGTGCCGCGCTTCTTGATGTCCAGGACGGTGATGCCCTCCTGCTTCACCCAGGCTTTGAGGGCCTTGACGTTGTACGGCATCACGTCCACCACTTTGTAGGCCCGGGCGAAGGGCGTGTCCCGCAGCTCCGGCGCGCAGATGTAGGCGATGTGCTCATCCACCAGGTGCCCGCCGAGCTGCAGCGCTACGTCGGCCACCAGGCCTGCCCGGATCACGGCCCCGTCCGGCTCGTACAGGTAGCCTTCCACCGGCCCCACCGGGGCCTGCGGGCCGGCGCCGAAGTCGTCTCCGCTGGTCAGCTCCGCCGCTCCCGAGGCGCCCAGGACCAGGGCGGCGCGCCGGACGCCGGGCCGGCGCACCGCGTTGAACCACAGGGTGACCTCGGTGACGTCGCCGGCCACGGACACCCACTGGGCCTCGCAGCCGCCGGGCACCGAGTCGTGCGGCATGCCCGGCCCCATCTTGACGCCCACGGCTTTTCCTGATGCCGCCAGCTGCTCCACGAAGGACAGCGGCGGCGAGAACGCCTCCGGGTCCCAGATCCGTTTAGTACCGGACGTGGAGGTGACACGCCGGGCGGGATCCAGCCAGACGCCGTCGATACCCTCCAGCGGAACCGCCGCGGCATCGGCGTGCAGCACCGTGGCGTTGGGGAACGGGATGAGGTTCACCGTGGCGCACGCCGCGGTTGTTTCGTCCGTGTCGACGGCGGTGACGGCCACGTCCAGGGAGGCCAGCGCCAGCGAGTCGGCGCCGAGGCCGCAGCCCAGGTCCGCCACGTGGCTGATCCCGGCCGCGGCGAACCGCTTGGCGTGGTGGGCGGCCACGTTCAGCCGTGTGGCCTGCTCGAGGCCGGCCTGGGTGAAGAGCATCTGGCTGGCGAACTCGCCGAACTTCGCCTGCGCCCTGGTCCGAAGCCTCGATTGCGTCAGGACAGCGGAGACCAGTCCGGCCGGGTGTCCGGCCTTGCGCAGGGCCGCGTTGAGCGCGTAGGAATCCTCGTCGCGGTACGGGCCCAGGGACGCCAGCAGGTCCCATCCTTCGGGGGTCAGCAGCGGTGCGATCTGGTCCTGTGCAGTCTGGTCCTGGGGAGCGTGAGCCATGGGTTCCAGCCTAGTGGAGGAGCGTGCGCCGGGATGCCGATAGTGTTGACGGCATGGAAGACAACGCAGCCTCCGGGCCCGCCGGCGAACAGCGGCCCACGCCCCGGGGGTTTGCCCGGTTCGCCCGCCCCGTGCTGATCGCCGCCGCCGTGGTGGCCGTGGTCTGCGTTGCGCTGCTGGTGATCATCTTCCTTTTGGACACGTTCAACGCCACCGTCTATTCGGTGGGCGGCAACAACATCACCGACGACACCCAGGAGGCGCGGGACATCCGGGGGCTGTACGACGGCGCCCGGGCAGGCAGCATTTTCTTCCTCGTTACCGCGGTGCTCGCCGCAGCGGCGGCCGGGTGGGTGCTCTTCCGCGGGCGGGGCCAGGGCGAAGGTGACGCCGAGGGCGGCGAGGACGTCCACTTCGACGACCTGGGCCGGTAGCGCCGGGCACCACGTGCGGGCCCGCCGTCGTCGTAAATCCTCACAAAGCGGGTACGCCCACAACGAAACGTTGGCACTCACCTTGACCGAGTGCTAACCCTTACATAGAGTCTTCATTAGCACTCTCCCTAGGAGGGTGCTAACACATGAAGAGCTGCCAGCCAGGCTGCTGCCGGCACCGCGACGACGGTTTGCCAGCTACGGCGGAAAGCTTTCCAGTCCACGAATTTGCTGACGAAAAGGAGAGGTCCGAGTGTCGGTCTCTATTAAGCCTCTTGAGGATCGTATTGTTGTCCGCCCGCTCGAAGCCGAGCAGACCACGGCTTCCGGCCTGGTCATCCCGGACTCCGCCCAGGAGAAGCCGCAGGAAGGCGAAGTTGTTGCAGTAGGCCCCGGCCGCTTCGAAGATGGCAACCGCGTTCCGGTCGACGTAGCCGTCGGCGACGTCGTCATCTACTCCAAGTACGGCGGAACCGAAGTCAAGACCGGCGGCACCGAGTACCTCGTGCTGTCCGCCCGCGACGTCCTGGCGATCGTCGTCAAGTAACTCTTTCGGATCCCCGTGCCGCCGGCCACGCTTATGCTGGCCGGCAGTGCGGGGTTTCTGTCTTTGAAAGGACAAAACCATGGCAAAGCAGCTTGCGTTTGACGACGCTGCCCGCCGGGCCCTCGAGGCCGGCATCGATAAGCTCGCCAACACCGTCAAGGTGACGCTCGGCCCGCGTGGCCGCAACGTCGTCCTGGACAAGAAGTGGGGCGCACCCACCATCACGAACGACGGCGTCACCATCGCCCGCGAAGTCGAGCTTGACGACCCCTACGAGAACCTTGGCGCGCAACTGGCCAAGGAAGTAGCCACCAAGACCAACGATGTTGCCGGTGACGGCACCACCACCGCGACGGTCCTGGCCCAGGCCCTGGTCAAGGAAGGCCTGCGCAACGTTGCAGCTGGCGCTGCCCCCGGCCAGATCAAGCGCGGCATCGAAGTTGCGGTTGAGGCCGTGGCCGCCCGCCTGCTGGAGAACGCACGCCCCGTCGAGGGCACCCAGGTGGCAAACGTTGCCGCCATCTCCGCCCAGAGCGACGAAATCGGCGAACTGCTCGCCGAGGCCTTCGGCAAGGTGGGCAAGGATGGTGTGATCACCATCGAAGAGTCCTCCACCACCCAGACCGAACTGGTCCTCACCGAGGGCATGCAGTTCGACAAGGGCTACCTGTCCCCGTACTTCGTCACCGACGCAGAGCGCCAGGAAGCAGTCCTCGAGGACGCCCTCATCCTGATCAACCAGGGCAAGATCTCCTCCATCCAGGAATTCCTGCCGCTGCTCGAGAAGGCACTGCAGGCGTCCAAGCCGCTGTTCATCATCGCCGAGGACGTTGAGGGCGAGGCCCTGTCCACCCTGATCGTCAACCGCATCCGCGGCACCCTGAACGTCGTTGCAGTCAAGGCTCCCGGCTTTGGCGACCGCCGCAAGGCCATGCTGCAGGACATCGCCACCCTCACCGGCGCACAGGTTGTCTCCCCGGAACTGGGCCTGAGCCTGGACACCGTTGGCCTCGAGGTGCTCGGTACCGCCCGCCGCATCACCGTCACCAAGGACAACACCACCATCGTGGACGGCGCCGGTTCGGCCGAGGACGTAGCGGCACGCGTTGCCCAGCTGCGCGCCGAGCTGACCCGCACCGACTCCGACTGGGACCGTGAAAAGCTCCAGGAGCGCCTGGCCAAGCTGGCCGGCGGCATCGGCGTCATCAAGGTTGGCGCTGCCACCGAGGTTGAGCTGAAGGAGAAGAAGCACCGCATCGAGGACGCCGTGTCCTCCACCCGCGCTGCCCTCGAAGAAGGCATCGTGGCCGGCGGCGGTTCCGCCCTCATCCACGCCCTCAAGGCACTGGACGAGGACGCTGCCGTCAACGCACTCGAAGGTGACGCCGCGGCTGCCGTCGGCATTGTCCGCCGGGCCCTGGTCCAGCCGCTGCGCTGGATCGCCCAGAACGCCGGCTTCGACGGCTACGTGGTTACCTCCAAGGTGGCCGAGCTCGAAACCAACAACGGCTTCAACGCCAAGTCCGGCGAGTACGAGGACCTGATCGCGGCGGGCGTCATCGACCCCGTCAAGGTCACCCGTGCAGCCCTCCGCAACGCGGCCTCCATCGCCGCCCTGGTTCTCACCACCGAGACCTTGGTCGTGGAGAAGCCCGCCGAAGAGGACGAGCACGCAGGCCACAGCCACTGACGATGCACGTTTCCTGAATAAACAAGAAACCGGTCCAGCTTTGCTGGGCCGGTTTTTTGGTGTCTGCGTTAGTGGACAGTGGGGCTAGCCTGCGTCCATCTCCAGTGTTTGGACGTCTCCGGCGGGTTCGTACACCAGGGATACGGATCCTTTGGGGAAGCTGCGTGCCGGCTCGGCGAGGCGGAAGGTGGCGGGGACCGTCCCGGTGTCGAAGAGGCGCTTGCCCTGGCCAAGGACCACTGGGTAAAGCCAGAGGTTCAGGCGGTCCAGGACGTCCGCCGACAGCAGGGAACGGATCAGGGCGCCGCTGCCGAACATGTGGATCTGCCCGTATTGCCCGCGGAGCCTGCCAGCCGCCTGGGCATCCGGCAGGACAGTGGTGCCTGCCCAGTCCGCGTTTGCCAGGGTGCCGGAGACAACGAATTTGGGCACCCGGTTGAGGACGTCGGCAATCTCACCGGACTGGTGGGGCCAGTACGACGAAAAAATGTCGTAGGTCTTCCGGCCAAGGAGCAGCGCATCAATCCGGCTGATCTCGGCCCCGATGGATGCGGCAGCCTCCTCGTCGGACACCGGCGCCTGCCAGCCGCCAAAGGAAAACCCGTCCTCGGTATCTTCCTCGCGGCCGCCGGGGGCCTGGTAGACGCCGTCGAGGGTGATAAACAGGTTCGCGACGATGATCCCCATCCGCCCATTGTGGAACCGGGCACCAGCCCTGTCCAGTGCCGGCGGGCGTGGCAGACTGGTGGCATGCTGCTCGACGAGCTTGTGGAAACCACCGAAGCCGTCGCCTCGACCCGGTCGCGGCTGGCAAAGGTCGAGGCCCTTGCCGGCGTTCTGCGCCGTCTTGAGCCCGCGGAGATCCCGATGGCGGTCGGCCTGCTCACTGCCAAACCGCGGCAAGGCCGCGTGGGCGTCGGCTGGCGCGGCATCGCGGCGGTCAAAGGCGAACCGGCCGCTGCGCCCAGCCTAACGGTGGGCGACCTTGACACTGCACTGGACAGGCTGCTTGCCACGTCCGGAGCCGGGTCCGCGGCGGAGCGCACGGCCATCCTCCGTGCACTGATGGCCGCAGCCACGGCGCGCGAGCAGGGATTCATTGCCGGAGTGCTCCTTGGGGAACTCCGGACCGGCGCCCTGGAAGGCGTCCTGACTGATGCCGTTGCCCGCGCCGCAGACCGGCCGGTGGACGCCGTGCGCCGCGCGGCCATGCTTTCGGGTGACCTCGGCGGTACGGCACTGCTTGCCCTCACGGGCACAGCGGACGAACTGGACGCCGTCGGCCTCGTGGTCGGCCGTCCCGTCCAGCCCATGCTTGCCGCAACCGCCGCCAGCGCGGGCGAAGCCCTGGCGGCCACGGGGGAGGCCTCGGTGGAATACAAGCTCGACGGCGCACGCATCCAGGTGCACCGGACCGGCGATGACGTCAGCATCTACACCCGGAACCTCGCCGAGGTGACGCACCGGCTGCCGGAGGTAGTGGAGGTGGTGCGCGCATTGCCCGTCCGCGACGTGATCCTCGACGGCGAGACGCTGGCCCTGGACGAGGACGGCGGGCCGCGCCCGTTCCAGGAGACCATGTCCCGGTTCGGCGCGGACGCCGCGCGCACCACCGTCCTGCACCCCTGGTTCTTCGACGTGCTCCATATCGACGGGCGCGACCTGCTGGACGAGCCGTTGTCCACGCGGATCGGCGTGCTTGAACGGATCGCTCCCGCGCACCGGATTCCGGGCGAAATCACTGCGGACCCGGCGGTCGCCGAACGGGTGTCCCGGGATGCGCTGGCCGCAGGCCATGAGGGAGTGGTGGTGAAGGCGGTGGAGTCCGTCTACGCTGCGGGGCGGCGTGGTTCGAACTGGGTCAAGGTCAAGCCCGTGCTCACCTACGACCTGGTGGTGCTCGCCTGCGAATGGGGCTCGGGCCGGCGCACCGGGATGCTGTCCAACCTGCACCTTGGCGCCCTCGACCCGGAAGGGGAATTCGGTGAACCCGGTGCCCTCGTGATGGTGGGCAAGACGTTCAAGGGCCTGACGGACGAGTTGCTGCGCTGGCAGACCGAACGGTTCCAGGAGCTGGAGGTGCGGCGCACGGCCGGTACGGTCTGGGTGGAGCCGGTCACAGTGGTGGAGGTGGCCATCGACGGGGTGCAGCAGTCGCCGCGCTATCCGGGTGGCATCGCCCTCCGGTTCGCCAGGGTGAAACGCTACCGCGACGACAAAGCCGCAGCTGGGGCGGACACCATCCAGACCCTTCGCGCGCTCCTGCGGGGGTAGCCGAAACCATGCGGGACCAGCAGCTGCAGGCTGCTTGTCCCGCCTGTACCGCGGGCGTACGGTGGCGCTTAAGCATGCTGGGATGAAGCGTGCGCAGGTTTGCGTCGCCTGCACGGGTTGTGACCTGCACGACGGCGGGCGGCCAGGTGGAGAGGGATGCGGAAGGAGGCCGGGGTGTCGGCGGAGACGGGCATTGACCAGGGCCGGTCGGCCTTTCGCGAGCACCGCTGGACCGATGCGTTCGAAAGCTTCCGGGACGCGGACCAGCGTGGCGGGCTGCCGGCGGCTGATATTGAGCGGCTTGCGACGGCGGAGATCCTGACGGGCAGCGCTGGCAGCGGCCTTGAGTCGCTCACGCGGGCCCATGAGGAGTACCTGGTGGTGGGTGACATCGCCGGAGCGGCACGCTGCGCTGCGTGGATGGCGATCCACCTCATGAACAGGGGCGAGAACGCCCGTGCCGCCGGGTGGCTGGCACGCGGGCAACGGCTGGTGGACGAACTTCCCCAACCGGATGCCGTGGAGGGTTTCCTGCTCATTCCAGCGGCCCTTGGCAAGCTGTACGGCGGAGATCCGCAGACAGCCCTGCAGCTGTTTACCCGGATGGGGAAGATTGCCCAGCGGTTCCAGGACAAGGATCTTGCCGCGCTGTCCCTGCTCGGATCGGGCCAGGCCACCTTGGCACTGGGCCGCGCCGGGGAGGGCCTGCAGATGTTCGATGAAGTGATGGTGGCGGTAACCGCCGGGGAACTCTCCGCCGTGCCGTCCGGCATCGCGTACTGCGCCGTCATCGGGAACTGCCATGTGGCCTTCGACCTGGAACGGGCACTGCAGTGGACGGCAGCCCTGGACAGCTGGTGCCGCGCCCGGCCGGACATGGTTGCCTTCAGCGGCCAGTGCCAGGCCCACCGCGCGGAGCTTTTCCGGCAGCACGGGGCGTGGTCCGAAGCGCTGGCGGCCGCACGGGCGGCGCAGGAGCGGTCCGCCGGCGGCGACCCCCAGGCACTGTACGGCGGCTACTACCAGCAAGGTGAGGTGCAGCGGCTGACTGGCCAGCTGGAAGAGTCTGAAGCTTCCTACAGGGAGGCGGCCCGCAGCGGCTACGAACCGCAGCCGGGCCTTGCCCTTCTCTGGCTGGCCCGGGGGGAAGCATTGCGGGCGCAGGCCATGATCCGCCGGGCGTCCGCGCTGGCAGACACGGCCACCCGGCGCCATTTGCTGCCCGCCCTGGTGGAGATCGAACTGGCCGTGCCGGATCTTTCCGCCGCCCGCCAGGGTGCAGAGGACCTGGTCCGCTTCGCCGGCGAATGCCCCATGCCCATGGTCCGCGCACTCGCCCGGCACGCAGACGGCGCGGTGAGCCTGGCCGAAGGCGACCCCGCCGGAGCGTCACGTGCCCTGCGGGAGGCCTGGCACCTCTGGCGTGGCCTTGAGGTGCCGTATGAAGCCGCGCGCTGCAGGACGCTCGTTGGGCGGGCATGCCTGGAGCTCGGCGACGAAACATCGGCACGGATGGAATTTGAGGCGGCCCACGCGGAGTTCCTGGAGTTGGGGGCGGCCCCAGCAGCAGCCTGGACGGCTTCCCTTTTGCGCAAAGACGACGGCGGCACCCCCGGGCCCTTGACGCCGCGGGAAATCGACGTGCTCCGGCTCGTCGCGTCCGGCCAAGGAAACCGTGCCATCGCCGCCGCGTTGTTCCTCAGCGAGAAGACGGTGGCCCGGCACATCAGCAACATCTTCCTGAAGCTTGGCCTCACCTCCAGGGCGGCGGCCACCAGGTACGCGTTCGAACAGGGAATCGCGGGCTGACAGGGACTGCACACAATGACCCATCAGCGCCTGCCGGACAGTTGCATAATTTGCCCGACGCGGAGCGTGGGGCAGTCCACCTAGCCTCAAAGCATGAACCTCCCGCTCATCGCCGGCACTGTTTCCTCGGTGCTCTTCGCGCTCGGAATGCTGCCCATGCTGGTCAAGGCGGCGCGCACGCACAACCTGGCGTCGTACAGCCTGGCGAACCTGTTGCTGACAAACGTCGCCAACGCCGTGCATTCCATTTACGTGTTCCAACTGCCGCCAGGTCCCATCTGGGCGCTGCACGTCGCCTACGTCCTGGCGTCCGGGCTGATGCTCGCCTGGTGGTTGCGTTACCGGGTCCCCGGCCCCGCTGCCGCCGGCGGGGGACAGGCCTGGCATCCCGGAGGTTCAGGAACAGAAACCCGACCACGTGGAACAGGAGTACAGCCATGAACAGCAACGGCGTGACCGGCATGCTGGACACGATGATCATCGGAGGGGGCCAGGCCGGCCTCACCCTGGGGCACCACCTGCAGGAGCAGCACCGGAACTTCGTCATCCTCGACGCGAACCCGCGCACGGGCGATGCCTGGCGCCAGCGGTGGGATTCGTTGCGGGTGTTCACCCCCGCAAAGTACGACGGCCTTCCGGGCCAACCGTTCCCGGGGGATCCGCTGTCCTTCCCCACCAAGGATGAGGTGGCGGACTACCTGGAAGACTATGCCGCGAGGAACAGCCTCCCCGTGGTCCACGGCATCCGGGTGGAGCGCCTCTGGCGCGAATCCGGCTGCTTTGTGGCCGTCTCCAATGGCCGCCGCTGGGAGGCTCGGAACGCCGTTGTGGCCACAGGGGTGAGCCAGGTCCCCAGGATTCCCGGTTATGCGGCGGACCTTTCGCCCGCAATAGTCCAGTTCCATTCCGGCGGGTACCGGAATCCCGGGCAGTTGCAGGACGGCCCGGTCCTGGTGGTGGGGCTGGGGAACTCGGGGGCCGAGATCGCCCTCGAAGTGAGCAGGACACATCCCACCACCGTTGCCGGCAAGCCGGCCGGTGAGCTGCCGGTGAAGCACGGCCGGGCCGCTGCACGTTACGCCCTGCCCGTGGTGCGCTTCCTCGGCCTGCACGTACTCACCCTCGGAACCCCCGTGGGACGCAAGGCCGCCCCCGGTTTCAAGGCCCACGCCGCGCCCCTGATCAGGACCAGGACCAAGGACTTGGCCGCAGCGGGCGTGCAACTGGTGCCGCGGGTTGCCGGCGTGGAGGAAGGGAAGCCGGTCCTTGCAGACGGGACGCGGCTCGATCCCGCCAATGTCATCTGGTGCACAGGCTTCCGGGATGACTTCAGCTGGATCGACCCCGCGCTGCTCGACGGCGGCGCGCTGCCACGCCAACACCGCGGCGCCGCCCTCGATACGCCCGGGCTGTTCTTCCTGGGCCAGGAATTCCTCTACGCCGCCGCCTCCGCCACGCTGCCCGGGGCGGGCCGCGACGCACGGTACCTGGCCCGGACGATGCCCCGGCGGGCGCCGGCCGCGGAGGCCCCGGTCAGTCCCGGGTCCGCCGCAGCTGCCGCCTGAGCGTGCGGGCCGTGGACTCCGGCAGCCGTTTGGTGACCACCCGGTAGAAGAGGAGCACCGCGACGGCGGCGGCGACGATGCCCACCAGGTTCAGCAAAAGCTGCAACGCGGAACCCGCTGCCTTCTGGAATTCACCCAGCACCAGGGCTACGGCGACATAACCGGCGGCCGGGACGGTGGTGACCGAGATAAAGACGCCGATCAGGGCCGCGGAACGCCGGCCGATGACCGAGAGCATCCCGGCCGTGCCGGCCAGCACGGCGACGATCAGCGAGTAGGGCCCGGGGTGGTAGATGAATTCGACGGCGGACCCGGTGTCCAGCGCGTTGCGGGGGAAGAGCCCGAGGGGAACCGAGAGCCATGCTGTCAGGGCGGCCAGCAGCATGGCGACCGGGAACCCCACGGCCAGCGCCAGGGCGGCGCGTCGGCCGAGTGCCCACTGCCGCCGCGCCAGCGCCACCGCGAGGGCGGCCAGGGGACCAAACTCGGGGCCCACGGCCATGGCCCCGACGATGGCAATGGGGGAGTCGTTCACGATGCCGATCGCCGCCAGTTGCGTGGCCAGCACCAGGAACGCCAGGTAGGACCAGGTCAGCCTCGAATCCTCGCCCGTTTGCCGGGACACCTCCTCCCAGATCAAAGCGTCAGCACCGTCGCCCGGCGCTGCCAGTTCCGCGTCGTCGGCCCTGCGCGACAGCACCAGTTCAGGCATCGACACGACAATCGAGCCGGCCTCCTGCACTTTCAGGACCTCGAGTTTCTCGAGCAGTTCCTCCACGGACTCCCTGGGGATCTGGACCTCGATCAGGTCACCTTCGGGTACCACCGAGGCGCCGGGAACCAGCGCCACCTCGGCGGTTCCCTCCTGCTCCCGGCAGGTCCGGAGCGTCACTTCCGACAGTTCTTCGGGGACGTAGATGCGCACCTGGACTATCACTCCGGCTCCCTTTCCCTGGTTGGGCCCAGCATAGTTTGATTCGCCTCGCCTGCCGCCCGTGCGTAGGCTTAAGGCTTTGGCCGGGCGGTGTTTGAGGGGTTTAAGTGACGGTTGTGGAAACGCAGGAGGCGCCCGGCGGTGCGCAAAACGCATCCGGCCGCCAGCGAAAACCCACGTTCCGTCCCGAAGTCCAGGGCCTTCGCGCCCTGGCCGTGCTCATGGTGGTTGCCTACCATGTGTGGCTCGGCCGGGTCTCCGGCGGAGTGGACATCTTCCTGCTGATATCCGCCTTCCTGCTCACCCTGTCGTTTGTCCGGAAAGCCGAGTCAGGTGCTCCCTTCCGGCTCCTGGCGCACTGGCTGCACCTGTTCAAGCGCCTGCTGCCCGCCGCCGTCGTCGTCATCCTTGGCGTCCTGGCCGGCACGTGGCTGATCCTGCCCCAGGGCCGCTGGCCCGAGGTCCTCGACCAGGCGTGGGCGTCCCTCCTCTACCGCCAGAATTGGCTCCTTGCCGACGCCGCCGTGGACTACTACGCGCAGGACCACGCCGGCGCCAGCCCGTTGCAGCACTTCTGGTCGCTCTCCATCCAGGGGCAGGTCTTCATCCTCTGGCCGCTGGTCTTCGCGGGCACCGCCGGGTTGCTGGCGGCCCTGCGCCGTGTTCCCGGACTTGGCCGGGTGACCTACCGCGGGTCGCTGGCCCTCGTCTTTGCCGCCATCTTCATTGTCTCCCTGGCGTACTCGGTGCAGCAGACCGCCTCCAACCAGGCCTACGCCTACTTCGACACCAGGGCGCGGCTCTGGGAATTCGCCCTGGGCTCGCTGCTGGCGCTGGCCCTGCCGTACCTCAAACCCGGCAGGGCGGTGCGGATAGCGCTCGGCTGGGCAGGCCTGGTGGCCATGGTCTCCTGCGGGCTGCTGCTGACGGTTGACCGGTCGTTTCCCGGATACGTGGCCCTATGGCCGACGCTGGCTGCCGCCGCCATCATCGTTGCGGGCCGGACCGGGAGCCGGTTCGGCGTGGACCGGATCCTCAGCAGCCGGCCCGCCGTCGCTTTGGGGGACAACTCCTACGCGCTGTACCTCTGGCACTGGCCGGCCCTGGTGCTGGCGCTCGCAGCCACCGGCGTCGAGGCGCCCAACCTCACCCAGGGCCTGGGCATCGTCGCAGCGTCCATCGTGCTCGCCGTCCTCACCACGCGCTTCGTGGAGAAACCGCTGCGCGAATGGCACTGGCCCAAGCTCCGGGCCTGGCGCACCGCCGTCGTCATTGCTGCCTGCGGTGCCGTGCTGGCCGGCCCCGTCGCCGTCTGGCAGACCACGCTCACCGAGGAGGAAAGCGCGACGGCGGCACAGCCCCGCGAGCTCACGCCCGGCGCCCTTGCGCTCACCCCGGAGAACCAAAACTCGCCCGCGCCCAAGGCCCGGACGATTCCGGGTCCGACGGCGCTGGACAACGACTGGGCCGGCATCGATACCCCCTGCACGGGCGCCAATGCCACCAGCGATCCGGTCCTCGAAGGCTGCCGGCAGGAGCTGCCGCAGGAACCGTCGACCAAACGCATTGTGGTGCTGGGCGATTCCCACGCCCAGCAATACCTGGCCGCCCTGGCGCCTGTGGCCGCCGCCCGGGGGTGGGAACTGGTGACACTGCTGATGCCCGCGTGCCGGTTCGGCGCAGAGTCCGAAACGCGGAACGCCGAGTGCAACGCCTACAACCGGGCCAGTGCGGCGTACGTCCTGGAGCACCGGCCGGACGCGGTGTTCACTGTCGCATCCCTGACCCATGAGGAAGCACCCGTCGAGACCGAAGTGCCCGGATACCTCGAAGGCGTCAAGCCTTTCGCGGACGCGGGCATCGAGGTCGTGGGCATCCGGGACAACCCGCGGTTCACGTTCAACATGCCTGAGTGTGCGCAGCGGAACGGGACCGACGCGCCCGCCTGCAACCCCGCTCTGGCTGAGTCCCTGGTGGATCCTTCACCCCTGGAGAATTACCGCGGCAAGCTGCCGGGGCTGCACCTGATGGACATGAGCGACTTCATCTGCGCACACGGCGTTTGCCCGGCGGTGGTGGGAAACGTGTACGTCTACAAGGATGACAACCACCTCACCAGGACCTACGTGGAAACCATGATCCCCATGTTCGAGCAGCGACTGCTGGCCGCCACCGGCTGGAGCTGACCCGCGGAGCCCGGGAGCAGGTGCATCTTTCGTGCGGTTGCTCACATTCCCCGCGCGGAATAGGGGGATCGGCGCTGAGGTTCTAATATTTACTCAATACTTTCTGCCCCCGGAACGCCGCCCCGCGCGGTGGTCCCGCAGGACCGTCTGCACAGGCCAGTTCCGTAATAACGGGCTGGTCATCGGCTGCAACCCCTACCCGTGACCCAGCAACCAAGGTAAGAGGCGCACTCATGACCGAGCCCGAACACAACCCCTTTGGCTTCATCGGCCTGACCTATGACGACGTCCTGCTCCTGCCGGGCCACACCGACGTCATCCCTTCAGACGCTGACACCTCCTCGCGGATCTCCAAGCGCATCACCGTGCAGACGCCGCTGCTGTCCGCCGCCATGGACACCGTCACCGAATCCCGCATGGCCATCGCCATGGCACGCCAGGGTGGCCTCGGCGTCGTGCACCGGAACCTGTCCATCGCCGACCAGGCGGACCAGGTGGACCGGGTCAAGCGCAGCGAATCGGGCATGATCACCAACCCGGTCACCATCCGCCCCGAAGCCACGCTGCGCGAACTCGACGACCTCTGTGCGCAGTACCGCGTCTCCGGCCTGCCCGTGGTGGACGAGGACAACCGCCTGCTGGGCATCGTCACCAACCGCGACACCCGCTTCGTCCCGGAATCCGACTTTCCGCTGCGGCTCGTCAGTGACGTCATGACCAAGATGCCGCTGGTCACCGGGCATGTGGGGATCAGCCGCGAGGAAGCCTCGCACAAGCTGGCCACCAACAAGATCGAGAAGCTGCCCCTCGTCGATGAGCAGGGCCGGCTCAAGGGCCTGATCACCACCAAGGACTTCACCAAGGCAGAGCAGTACCCGTTGGCCACCAAGGATGAGGAAGGCCGGCTGCGTGTTGGTGCCGCCATCGGCTTCTTCGGCGACGGCTGGGAGCGCGCCATGACCCTGGTCGACGCCGGCGTCGACGCCCTGTTCGTGGACACCGCCAACGGCCACTCCCAGGGTGTGCTGGACATGATCCGGCGCCTGAAGTCCGACCCCGTGGCAGCACACGTGGACATCATCGGCGGCCAGGCAGCCACGCGTGAAGGCGCGCAGGCATTGATCGACGCCGGCGCCGACGGCATCAAAGTGGGCGTCGGACCGGGCTCCATCTGCACCACCCGCGTGGTTGCCGGTGTGGGTGTTCCGCAGATCACCGCCATCTACGAATCCGCCAAGGCCGCCATTCCGGCCGGCGTTCCCCTGATCGCCGACGGCGGCCTCCAGTACTCCGGCGACATCGGCAAGGCGCTGGTTGCCGGAGCCGACACCGTCATGCTGGGCTCGCTCCTGGCCGGCTGCGACGAGTCCCCGGGCGAGCTGATCTTCGTCAACGGCAAGCAGTTCAAGTCCTACCGCGGCATGGGCTCTTTGGGCGCCATGCAGTCGCGCGGCAAGAACACGTCCTACTCCAAGGACCGCTACTTCCAGGCCGATGTCTCCGGCGACGACAAGCTGATCCCGGAAGGCATCGAAGGCCGGGTGGCGTACCGCGGCCCGCTGTCCTCGGTGGCCTACCAGCTGGTGGGTGGCCTGCGCCAGACCATGTTCTACACCGGTGCGCCCACCATTCCCGAGCTGAAGGCCCGCGGCAAGTTTGTGCGCATCACCTCGGCCGGCCTGAAGGAATCGCACCCGCACGACATCCAGATGACCGTCGAGGCGCCGAACTACGGCTCGCGGTAACCTCCGGCAGACCATGAAAGGAGGCGGGGATGTCCCCGCCTCCTTTTTGCTGCCTGCTGCCGGCTCCAGGCTTGAATGTCGGTGGGTCGATGGATGATGTTCGTATGGGGATCAGCGGCGGTTCAGTGAGCGGTTCAGGGGCGGTGATGGAGGGTGTTCGTGCCTCTGTTGCTGCCCTTGATGCGCTGTTCCTGGAGGAGGCTGCGCTTGTTTCCGCTGATGGTTCTGCCGCTGGTGCTTCTGGTCACGGTGCTGGGGTGGATGTGTTGCAGCGGCAGTACGAGATCCGGCTGGAACGGCTGGAGCTGCGGTCCCGCCTGGAAGCCCAGCTCAAGGCCGGGCAGGCGCAGGACGCGGCCGAGTGCATCCGGATCCAGCAGGCCATGACCCCGCCGGACGCGTCCGTGCCGGAACGCACCTACGCCGAAATGTCCGCGGTTGAGGAGATCGCGGGGGTCCTCACCATGACCTCCGCGGCAGCCGGGGCGTTCGTGCACCAGGCGCAGCAGGTCTGTTCGCTGCCGCCGGTCATGGACGCTTTGGCTGCCGGGGCGGTGTCGTGGCAACACGCAAAGGTCATCGTCGATGAAACCGAGGGCCTGAGCCCTGCCGGTGCTGCGTCCCTGGTGGCGCACTTCTTCGACCCCGGCGCCCCGAACCCTGCCCGCGGCGCCGCCCCCGGCGCCCTCGTCCCGTCCCGGTTCAGGGCCAAGGCCCGTACCTGGCGCGAACGCCACCACCCCGAATCCATCGAGGAACGCCATGCCAAAGGCGCTGCGGACCGGCGGATGGAATACCGCCCCGACAAAGACGGAATGGCCTGGCTCTCGCTTCGCCTGCCCGGGGATACCGCCTGTGCGATCTGGAACCGGACCACCGCCATTGCCCGCGGCCTCCAGGGCCCGGACGAACCACGCACCATCACCCAACTCCGCCCCGACATCGCCGCCAGCGCGCTCCTCGGCGCCGGAACCACCGGCTCCGGGGATGGCAGTTCCCCGCACCCAGGAACCACGGCCCTCGGCCAGGTCCCCGGCCCAAAGGCGGACGTCCTGGTGATGGTTCCGGTTTTCTCCGCCCTCGGCGTCACCGACGAACCCGCGATTCTCGATGGCTACGGCCCGATCCCGGCCTCCATGGCCCGCAAACTCCTCGCCGACGGGGCCCGTTCGTTCTACCGGGTCCTCGTCGACCCGGCGGACGGGGCGCCGCTGGAGATCGGGCGGAAGAGCTACCGGCTGCCGGAGACCATCAAACGCTGGATCAGGATGCGGGACAGCAAGTGCACCTTCCCCGGCTGCAACAACCGTACCTCCGACAACGACACCGACCACCTCACCTCCTGGCAAGACGGCGGAATCACCGGCGTTTCCAACCTGGGACAACTCTGCCCCAAACATCACCGGCTCAAACACAACACCGGCTGGACACCCACCCCGGCTTCGAAGGATCAGCCACCGGGCTGGACCTCACCCACCGGCCGCCACTACCCAGCCGAACAACACGACCCCGAACCAACCCACTGGCCACCCGGGGCCCTGGCTGCGGAACTAAGCCAGCTCGAAGAAGCACTCCTCAAGCACCTCGCCATGTGCTGACGGCACTAGGCTGATTCCATGTCCCAACCGCGCCATCCGGCGGAACTGACCCCCAAACGCGACCCGCAAAAACGGCTGGCCCTGCGTCCCTATGCCAAGGCCGTGGCCCAGGTCCTGCGGGTCAGTTTCCGCGCCTCCCCGGGGGCCGTGGTCATGAAGGTCCTCGGCTCACTGATCTCGGCCGTGCTGCCGCTGGTCACCACCTTCTTTGCCTCCCTTACCACCACGGCGCTGGCGGCTGCCTACGCAGGCGACGCCGGAGCCGGACGCCTCGCAATCCTCTACGTCATCATCACCGCAGCGCTCGGTTTGTTCTGGGGTGCGTTCAACAGCGTGGACCGCTACATCCAGCAGTTGATGAGCTTCAAGGTGGGCGCCATCGTGGGCGACCAGATGTACGAACGCTTTCTCGCCCTCGAATTCTGGCGCTACGACGACAAAGAAACCGTGGACCTCTACGACCGCGCCAAGAGGTTCTCGGACTCCTACGCCCGGGTCCTGGACCGCATCGCCGCCATCTTCACCCAGCTGGTCTCGGTCATCCTGGCCATCGGCGCTTTGCTGCTGGTCAGCTGGTGGATCGCCGTCATCGTCCTGGTGGCCATCGTCCCGAGTGTCTACCTGCAGTTCAAGCTGTCCCGTGAGCAGATCGCCCACTGGAACACCCAGGTGGATTCGCGCCGGCAGCGCCGGATGATCGAAACCAACCTCCTCCGCCCGCAGCACATTGCCGAGATGAGGCTGTACGGCATCGTCGGCTTCCTCATGGATCTGCGGTCGCGCCTGCGCGACGCGGACGAACGGCGGCGCCTCGATTACCAACGGCGCTACATCCCCAGGCAACTGGCGGCGGATGCGCTGCAGTACGGCGCAGAAGTGGTCTCGCTGATCTGGGTAGTGGGCCAGATCATCGCCCGCGCAGCGCCGGTGGGCCAGTTCCTTTATGTCCAGCAGATCGTCAGCCGCGCCCTGTCCACGGCCAACAACCTGGTGTCCTCCCTCAGCTCCATCGACGAGGACCTTGCCAACCTGAAGGACTATGAGCTGTTCATGGCCATGCCCGTCCACTCGGAGCACGCCCCGCCGCTGCTGGAAGCACCCGGGGAAGTGCAGCTGAAGGACATCCGGTTCACCTACACGGGCAGCGACATCGAGGTCATCCGGGGTATCAGCATGACCATCCGCAAAGGCCAGCACATCGCCATCGTGGGGGAGAACGGCGCCGGAAAGTCCACGCTCATCCGCATCCTCGCCGGCCTCTACCGTCCCGACTCCGGGCAGGTGGTGCTCGACGGCGTCGACCTCGCCGCCGTCGACGTCACCTCCTGGCACCGGCACTTGGCGGTCCTCAGCCAGGAGTTCCTCAAGTACGAGTTCGCCACCGCGGCGGAGAACATCTACTTCGGCGACGTCGAAAACCCGCGTGACGACGGCCGCATCCGGAAAGCGGCCGCCGACGCTGAGGCGCTGGACTTCATCAGCAAACTGCCCAACGGACTGGACAACCACGTGAGCAACTGGATGGAGGATCCCCGCGGGCGGAAGGGAAGCGGCCTGTCCGGCGGCCAATGGCAGCGGCTCGCCATGGCCCGGAACTTCTACCGCGGCGCCTCGTTCATGGTGATGGACGAACCGACGTCAGCCATCGACGCCCTGGCCGAACACCGGATCTTCACCAGGCTCTTCGCGGACCGCAGCAGCACCATCATCGCCATCAGCCACCGGCTCGCCACCATCGAAAAGGCGGACATTGTGTACATGCTGGAAGACGGAAGGATCGTTGAACAGGGCACACACAAGGAGTTGGTGGCCCTGCGCGGCAGGTACTTCCGGATGTTCGAGTCCCAGTTGACTGTCGAGGAACCGACCGGAACCTAGGCTTCCACCACCGTGGTGCGCAGCCGGGCCAGACTGGGTTGCGCCGGGACGCTGCTGAACCCGAACGTCACGGCGGGATGCACGGGCGCCAGGGCGCCGGCGTCCTTCCCGTCCCAGCTGACGACGGCGGAGCCCACCCGGTGCAGGTCGCTCACCCCGTAATACTCCACCCGGCCGCTTCCGGCCGTTCCGTATGTGCGGGCTCCCGGCGCGGCCACCGCTGCCAGCGGGCTGACGGCGGAAAGCCAGCGTGGATGGACTGCGAGTCCGTGCGGCACCACCCGCAGGGCGGACCCCAGCAGAGTCCGCGCTCCGGTGACGGCCCGGATCACCAGGGGGCCGGCGTCGACCGCCAGCGCCCGGTGCCCAAGCGTGGCGGAGAGGTCCACCACCTGCACTTCGTCAAAGCTGTAGGTGGCCGAAATAAAGTCTGCCACCTCGTCGGTGGGTGCCAGCAGCAGCCGGTGCCCCGTGGGCTGCTGCACCATGACGTCGGCGAATGGGCCAAAGGGGGAGTGCCGCCAGATCCCCACCACCGCGCGCAGGCCGGATGCGGTGCCGATGCCGGCAATGTGCCCGTCGAAAATCCATCGCTTGCCCATCAGGACACTGTAGCCAACAGGGACAACGCGGCCGCTGGGATAACCTAGAGCAGTGACTTATGAGATCGAGATCGGCCGTGGCAAGCGTGGGCGTCGTGCCTACTCCCTGGATGACATTGCAATCGTCCCCAACCGTCGCACCCGCGACCCCAAGGACGTCTCCGTCTCCTGGCAGATCGACGCGTACCAGTTCAGCATGCCGGTGATCGCCGCGCCGATGGATTCGGCCATGTCCCCGCAGACAGCCATCGCGCTGGGCCGCCTGGGCGGCCTGGGCGTCCTTGACCTGGAAGGCCTGTGGACCCGGTACGAGGACCCGCAGCCGGTCCTGGACGAGATCGCCGCACTCGAGGACGAGATCAACAGCCCCGCGGTCACCGGCCGCATGCAGGAGCTGTACCAGGCACCCATCCAGCCCGAACTCATCACGTCCCGCCTGGCCGAAATCCGCGAGGCCGGCGTCACGGTGGCCGGGTCGCTCACCCCGCAGCGCACCCAGGAGCACTACAAGACGGTCGTGGCCGCCGGCGTCGACATCTTCGTGATCCGGGGGACCACCGTGTCCGCTGAGCATGTCTCCAAGAACCACGAACCGCTGAACCTCAAGCAGTTCATCTACGAGCTCGACGTCCCCGTCATCGTCGGCGGCGCGGCCGGCTACACCCCGGCCCTGCACCTGATGCGCACCGGCGCGGCCGGCGTCCTGGTCGGCTTCGGCGGGGGCGCCACCACTACCACCCGCCGCGCGCTCGGCATCCACTCGCCCATGGCATCGGCCATTTCCGACGTCGCGGCCGCCCGCCGGGACTACATGGACGAATCAGGCGGACGCTACGTGCACGTGATTGCCGACGGCGGCATGGGCACCTCGGGCGACATCGTCAAGGCCATCGCGATGGGCGCCGACGCCGTCATGCTGGGCAGTGCCCTGGCCCGGGCGGAGGAGGCGCCGGGCAAGGGATGGCACTGGGGCCAGGAAGCCCACCACACCGAATTGCCGCGCGGGGACCGCGCCAACGTCGGTACCGTCGGCCCGCTCGAGGAAGTCCTCTTCGGACCCGGCCACCACACCAACGGCACGTCCAACCTCATCGGTGCGCTGCGCCGCTCCATGGCCACCACCGGCTACTCGGACCTGAAGGAATTCCAGCGGGTCGACGTCGTGGTATCCCCGTACGAAGGAAACTGACGACAAGGCCGGGAGGGGGACCTCCCGGCCTTCCTGCGCAAGGGGCCTGCGAGCAAGTAGTGTGTGATAACTACCGGCACTAGAGGCACTAGAGGCACTGGAGGCGTTCGATGATGAGTGATCCTGCAAACGGCGGGGTCCTGGGCCCCGACGCCAGGGAAGCAGCGATCCAGCGGTTGCGCGCCACCACCGGCCCCGGCCAGGAACTGGACATCCTGATTGTCGGCGGCGGCATTGTCGGCGCCGGCGCAGCACTCGACGCCGTGACCCGTGGCCTCAACGTCGGCATCGTCGAAGCGAGCGACTGGGCTGCCGGCACCTCCTCCCGGTCCTCCAAGCTCATCCACGGAGGCCTGCGGTACCTGGAAATGCTCGACTTCGCCCTGGTCAAGGAGGCGCTGCACGAACGCGGCCTCCTGCTCTCCGAAATCGCCCCGCACCTGGCCCGCCCGGTGCCCTTCCTCTACCCGCTCACCAAGCCTTTCATCGAGCGCCCGTACGTTGGGGCAGGCATCGCGCTGTACGACGCGATGTCCATTTCCGCCGGGCACAGCCGGGGCGTGCCGTTCCACAAACACCTCAGCAAACGCGGCACCCTGCGCGCCGCTCCCAGCCTGAAGGACGATGCCTTCGTCGGATCCATCCGGTACTACGACGGCCAGGTGGACGACGCCAAGTACGTGGCCAACCTGGTCCGCACCTCGGCCTACTACGGCGCGCATGCGGTGAACCGGATGGCCGTGGTGGACTTCCTCCGCGAAGGTGAGCGCGTGGTGGGCGCCAAAGTGGAAAACCGCGAGGACGGCACCACTTTCAAAATCCGCGCCAAGCAGGTCATCAACGCCACCGGTGTCTGGACCGACGAGACCCAGGCCATGGTGACGGAGCGCGGGCAGTTAAAGGTCCGGGCCTCCAAGGGCATCCACCTGGTGGTGCCGCGGGACCGGTTCCAGTCCACGGTGGGGCTGATCCTGCGCACCGAGAAGTCGGTCCTGTTCGTGATCCCGTGGGGCAGGCACTGGATTATCGGCACTACCGACACCGACTGGCACCTGGACAAAGCCCACCCCGCCGCCTCCAGCAAGGACATCGACTACATCCTCGAACACGTCAACCGCGTGCTGAAGCGGCCGCTCACCAGGGAGGACGTCGAGGGGGTGTACGCCGGACTGCGGCCGCTGCTCGCCGGCGAAAACGACTCCACTGCGAAGCTGTCCCGCGAGCACGTGGTGGCGCACCCGGTACCCGGCCTGGTGGTGGTGGCCGGCGGAAAATGGACTACGTACCGTGTCATGGCCAAGGACGCCGTCGACGAGGCCACCCGCACGATGGACGAACGCGTCCCGCCCAGCTGCACCGAAACCATCCCGCTGCTCGGCGCCAGCGGCTTCCGCGCCGCCTGGAACCGCAGGAACCGGACGGCGGAGGAATCCGGCGTCCACGTGGCACGGATCGAGCACCTGCTCAACCGGTACGGGTCCATGACGCCCGAGGTCCTGGCCATCATCAAGGACAACCCGGAACTGGCCGAGCCCATCCCCGGAGCCGACGACTACCTGCAGGCCGAAGCCGTCTACGCCGCCACCCACGAAGGAGCGCGGCACGTCCAGGACGTGCTGACCCGCCGCACCCGGATTTCCATCGAAGCCTGGGACCGTGGCGTGTCCGCGGCGCCCGTTGTCGCTAAACTGATGGGTGACGTCCTTGGCTGGAGTGACGCGCAGCGTGAAAACGAAGTCCGCCACTACATTGCCCGGGTGGAGGCCGAACGCCTCAGCCAGCAACAGCCGGACGACGAATCCGCAGACGCCGCCCGCGTGGGCGTGGAAGACATCGTGCCCTTGCGCTGAGGGGCCGTTGGCCCCTAACTGCTGACCGAAGGGATACGCCTTGGCGGAACCGCTCGACCCGTACGACGCAGACCTCACCACGCCCGAGATGGTGATCCTGGAGATGGAGGCAAAGGATAAGACCGACGCCACCACCCAGCTGGCCGAGCGGCTGTACGCCGCAGGACGGATATCGGACCTCGACGGGTTCCTGGAGAACGTCAACGCACGGGAACACCAGCTGGCCACCGGCCTGCCCGGCGGGGTGGGCCTGCCGCACGCGCGCAGCGAGTTCGTGTCCCGCACGTCCATCGCCGTGGGCATCACCAAGTACGGCCATGCCCTGGACTTCGGCGCCGCCGACGGTCCCGCCACGGTGATCCTGCTCATCGCAACGCCGGCCAGCTCGTTCTCGGACCACCTCGAGGTCCTGGCCACGCTGGCCCGGTCTCTGTCCAAGGAATCCTTCCGCGAGTCGCTGCGCCGTGCCTACGACGCCGAAGTGATCGCCGAACTCATCAACTCCAGCCTGGTCTTCTTCGACCACTAGGCACGCTTCCCCGCAGGAACCTGGTCCCCGCCGGGAGACCTCCGGCGGTTAGTTGTTCTACAGAAGTACGAAGTACGGTTAAGACGTGTGGAAAACAGCCCTTAAACCCCGATGGATCGCAGGCTTCATCTTCGCGATCGCACTCTCCGGGGTCTTCGTGCTGCTGAGCCAGTGGCAGTTCGGGCGCTCCACCCGGCCCGAGGTGCCCGTCAACCCCACCACCGAGCAGGTCCAGCCGCTCACCGCCACCCTGCAGCCCGGGGATTTCTTCCACGGAAGCGTGGCAGACCAAATGGTCACAGCCACGGGAACCTACAGTCCGGACAAGCAGGTCCTGGTCCCGGGCCGGCTCCACGACGGGAAGAGCGGCTACTGGGTGGTGTCCGCGTTCGCCGTCACCGGGGCGCCCGCGCTGACCGGAGCCGCAGCGACGCCCCAGACCTGGATACCCGTGGCGCGCGGGTGGGTGGCCGAACCCGGGGACGCGGCAGCCCCGCCGTCGGGCGTTGTTGAACTGACGGGCCGGCTGCTGCCATCCGAAGCGCCGGTTGCGGGCAAGGCGCCCAGGCCGGGCGAGGCAACCGCTGTGTCCGTGGCCGAACTCATCAACTATTGGGACGTCAGCAGCTACCCGGGATTCGTCTCCGCCACGGCTGAAGCAGTGGACGGTGTGGATGTCAGTGCGTCCGCAGTGCCCGGGAAGCTGCTTCCGCTGGACATCGGACCGCAGCCGCCCGCACAGCATGTCAACTGGCTGAACCTCTTCTACTCCATCGAGTGGGTGGTCTTCGCCGGCTTCGCCCTCTTCATCTGGTGGCGGCTGGTCAAGGACGACTACCACCGGGACCTTGAAGACGCCCTCGACGAAGCCGAAGCTTCCGCCACACCCCAACAGCACCAACAGAAGGTACAGCCATGATTGACCCGAAACCGGCCAACCCGTCCGCACAGGCCGCGGCCGGCAACGCCCCCGCCAAGAAGCGCCGCTTCGGCGGCACCGAGGCCCAGATCCGCTCCGCCCTGAAGTTCTACAGGGTCATGGCCTACCTCACCGGCACCATGCTGCTCCTGCTGTGCGCGGAGCTGGTGGCGCGCTACGGCTTCGGGCAGTACCTGTTCGCCGGCGGCACGAATGCCATCAACGGCCAGCCCTTCGGGTTCGGCTTCGCGGACGCCGAACCGCCGGGGGTGCTGAACGGGGTGAACGTGTCCGTGACCGTCCTCATCGTCCATGGCTGGATGTATGTGGTGTACCTGATCTCCAACTTCCGGCTGTGGTCCCTGATGCGGTGGCCCTTCCTGAAGCTGGTCCTGCTGGCACTGGGCGGTGTGGTGCCGTTCCTGTCCTTCATCGTGGAGAAGAAGTTCCACGCCGAGGCCGAGGCTGAACTGGCCGCCAACCCGCAGGCCCCGCAGCGCTACTGAGGCGCTGCTGACGCCTCCCGCCCCGGGGCCCATGGACGTTCGCTCCGTCACAGGCAGGCGTCCCAAGGTGCGCCGGTGCAACGCCGCAAAGTAGGCTATTACGGTGACTACTCCCACTGCATCCCAGACTTCCCAGAAGCCGGTGCTGGTAGTTGACTACGGTGCCCAGTACGCGCAGCTGATTGCCCGCCGCGTCCGGGAAGCGAATGTGTATTCGGAAGTAGTTCCGCATACCTGGTCCACCGAGCAGCTCCTCGCCAAGAACCCTGCCGCCATCATCCTCTCCGGCGGCCCTTCCAGTGTTTACGCCGACGGCGCCCCTTCCGTCGGTGCCGACCTGTTCGAAGCCGGTGTCCCCGTCTTCGGCATCTGCTACGGCTTCCAAGCCATGGCCAACGCCCTGGGCGGCAAGGTGGACAAGACCGGGCTGCGGGAGTACGGCTCCACCCAGACCACCATCCTCGGCGAGGGCCGTTCAGTGCTGGAGGGCATGCCCCAGCACCAGAACACCTGGATGAGCCACGGCGACTCGGTCCACGAGGCGCCCGAAGGATTCGAGGTGCTGGCCACCACCGCCGGCGCCGAGGTTGCAGCCTTCGCCAACGAGGAAAAGTGCCTCTACGGTGTGCAGTGGCACCCCGAAGTCAAGCACTCGGCCTACGGGCAGCAGGTCCTGGAAAACTTCCTGTTCAAGGGTGCCGGGATCGAACCCAACTGGACCACCGGCAACATCCTCGAAGAGCAGGTTGAGCGGATCCGCCGGCAGATCGGCGACGCCCGTGTCATCTGTGGCCTCTCTGGCGGTGTGGACTCCGCCGTCGCAGCGGCACTCGTCCAGCGCGCCGTGGGCGACCAGCTCACCTGCGTGTTCGTTGACCACGGCCTCCTGCGCGAAGGCGAAGCCGAACAGGTCGAGCGCGACTTCGTCGCCGCCACCGGAGTGAAGCTGTACGTCGCCAATGAGCAAGAACGCTTCCTCTCCGCACTCGCCGGAGTCAGCGACCCCGAGACCAAGCGCAAGATCATCGGCCGCGAGTTCATCCGCGCTTTCGAGGAAGCCGAACTGGCCATCATCGCCGAGGCCGCCGCGCACGGCGAGAAGATCAAGTTCCTGGTCCAGGGCACCCTCTACCCCGACGTCGTCGAATCCGGCGGCGGCGAAGGTGCCGCAAACATCAAGAGCCACCACAACGTTGGCGGACTCCCTGAGGACCTCCAGTTCGAGCTGGTGGAGCCGCTGCGCGCCCTGTTCAAGGACGAAGTCCGTGCCGTGGGCGCCCAGCTTGGCCTGCCGCAGGAAATCGTTGGCCGTCAGCCGTTCCCCGGCCCCGGCCTGGGCATCCGGATCGTCGGTGAAGTCACCAAGGAGCGCCTGGACCTGCTGCGCAAGGCCGACGCGATCGCCCGCGCCGAGCTCACGGCTGCAGGCCTGGACAACGAAGTGTGGCAGATGCCGGTCGTGCTGCTGGCGGATGTCCGCAGCGTCGGCGTGATGGGTGACGGCCGCACTTACGGCCACCCCATCGTGCTCCGCCCCGTGTCCTCCGAAGACGCCATGACCGCGGACTGGTCCCGCCTGCCGTATGACCTCCTGGCCCGGATTTCGAACCGGATCACCAACGAGGTGGACGGCGTCAACCGGGTGGTGCTGGACGTCACCAGCAAGCCGCCGGGAACCATCGAGTGGGAATAGCATCCTCAGTGGCCGGCCTCCGTGAGCGGGGGCCGGCCACTGCTTTTTCCCAGTGAAATCCCCGCAATTTCCCTTGCCCCAGTGTTGCGGTCGCTCAAGTCCGGCATCGAAGCGGCTACTCTCGAATCTATGCCGGTATGGTCCAGGGCGTCACGTGCAAACGCAGAAAAGAAGGCAGAAGTGTCAGTTGGTCAAGGCCACCCGGAAGGCTCGGAAGAGCTTCGTAAATGGCTTTCGGGGCTCAAACCCGTCACCGGCGCGGACACCATGCTGCGCTTCACCAAGACGCCCGAAGGGTCCATCGACCTCACGTCCGCGCACCCGTCGGGCCTGGCCCAGCTCATGGCCGGGCGCCGCACACGCCTGTCCACGCTGATCCGCGACCGCCAGCAGTATGTGGTGGCCGCACGGGCCTCCCGGAACATCCGCTCCAAGATTTTCGAACTCGCCAATGACCGCGGCATTGATGCCGGCTACCTCTCCGCCGGCACCGTGGTGTGGACGTCCGCCGTCGGGGGAAAGCCCCAGCGTGTGTCCGCGCCGGTGATGCTGACCGCCATCTCCCTGACCGTCCGGCCGGGGGAGGACGACTTCGAGCTGCAGCTGACCGAGCAGGCGCACATCAACCCCGCGCTGGTGCGGCACCTGAAGAACATCCATGGGATCGTCTTTGACGTCAACGCGGTCACCCGCCTGGCCTACAGCACCGCCCGGTTCGACCCCCAGCCCGTCCTTGACCGGCTGGCAACCCTGATCCGGCCCATCCACGGCGCGGAGACCCAGCACAACCTGCTGGTGTCCACCTTCGCGGACCTGTCCGGAAACCTGGATGACCCGTGGATCAACGAGTCCAACCCCCTGATCTCGGCGCTGGCAACCGCTGCCGGGGGCGAAGTGGTGGACGTCCAGGAGCCCGACCCGTCCCGGTTCCCGCCACTGGACAGCCGGCACCCCAAGGATGAGCTGCTGCTGCTGGACGCCGACAGGGACCAGCAGTATGTGGTCGACGCCGCCCGCGCCGGTGACTCACTCGTGGTCAGCACCCCGCCCGGCACCGGACAGACCCAGACCGCCATTAACACCATCGGCGCCCTGGTGGACGCCGGCAAGACCGTCCTGGTGGTGGGCGACCGCCGGGCCAGCCTGAACGAAGTCTCCGGCCAGCTCGAGTCCCTGGGCCTTGAATCCATCCTGTTCCAGCTCTCCGGAAACGTCACCGCGCAGCAGTTGAAGGGCCAGCTGGTCCGCGCGATCGTCCGCAACGAAAAGTCGCTGGAACCGCAGCTGGGGAACCTGCACAGCACCCTGACCGAGCACCGGCACGCGCTGATGGACCATGTGGCGTCGCTGCACAACGTGCGGGAGCGGTGGGGCTGCTCGCCGTACCAGGCCATGCAGTCGCTGGCGGAGCTGACGTCCATCCATCCCGCCCCTGCCACCACGGTCAGGCTCAAGCGCAGTGTCCTGGACAGCATCAGGGACCGCGAGGAACTCGCAGCCAGGCTGCGGCGGGCAGCGGAGCTGGGCAGCTTCAGCAAGGCCGCCACGACCAGTCCCTGGCACGGGGCCCGGCTGCTGACCCGCAAGGAAACCGAAGAAGCCCAGGACCTCGTCCGTGCCGTGGCCGAGAGCCTTCCGGTCCTGCGGGACCGGATGAACGCCGTGGCCGAGCACGCGGAGATCCGGCTTGGGGAATCGTTTGCCGAGTGGGGCGAGCAGCTGGAGCTGCTTGTCGCCGTGCGCGGCAGCCTGGACAAGTTCACCCCCGACATCTTCGACCGGCCGGTGACGGACCTGATCTCGGCCACTGCGTCTTCTGCGTGGCGGCGCGAGCGCGGCGTTGAAATGACGTCCATGCAGCGTTCACGGCTGCGCCGGGTGGCCAAGGAATACGTCCGCCCCGGTGTGCACATCGCCGACCTGCACACCTCGCTCGTCCTGGTCCAGGAGCAGCGGGCGCTCTGGGCCGGCTACGCCACCACACAGCGGCACCCGGCTGTCCCGTCCGGCCTTGCCGAGATGAACGCGATGTACCGCGACCTGGACCGCGAGCTCACCCAGCTCGGCGAGGCCCTGCGGCACACCGAGGCGGGCGGCTCGCTGTCCGCAGCCCCGTACGGGCAGCTGATGGAACGCCTGGAACGCCTCGTGGCCGATACCGACACCCTCAAAACCTTGCCGGAGCGCACCCTCCTCGTGGAAAGCATGCGCGAGCACGGGCTCGGTGAACTGCTGGCAGACCTCGCCGAGCGGGAAGTCCCCGAAGGATCCGTCGCCGCCGAACTCGAACTGGCGTGGTGGCAGTCGGCGCTTGAGGCCATGATTAGCGGCGACGACTACCTGGCCATGTCCGACGGCGACGCCCTGCGCCAGCTGGAGGCCGAGTACCGGCTCGCGGACAACGCCCACATTGCCAGCGGTGCGGCCCGCCTGCGCTGGGACCTGGCAGAGCGGTGGCGCGCCGCCATCGCTGAGCATCCGCGCCAGGCCGACCTCCTGCGCAGCCTGCTCAAGGACGGCCGGGTATCGCTGCCGGCGTTGACGGCGCAGGCGCCGGACCTCATCGGCACCCTGGTCCCTGTCTGGTCTGTCAGCCCCTACCTCATGACCGGTCTGCTCCCGGCGGAACAGCATTTCGACGCCGTCGTGATCCTTGATGCCGAGGCCACGTCGTTGCAGGCTGTCCTGCCGTCCATTGCACGGGCGCGGCAGGTCATCGCGTTCGGCGACGCCCGGATCGCCAGCCCGCGGACCTTCACCGTCGGCGTCGAACGCCTGGCGCCGGGGGAGTCCGCCCACCAGCGGGTGGAAAGCGCCTTCAACGCGCTCTCGGCGGTCCTTCCCGTATGGCGGCTCAACGTGGTGTACCGCGCGGTGGACGAGGACCTGGTCCTGCAGCTGAGCAGGGACTTTTACGACGGCGGCCTCCGCCGGCTGCCGGAAGGCCAGGCGGCCACGGGGCTGGACCGCTCCCTGCTGGTGGAGTACCTTCCCGACGGCACCGGGCTTCCCAGCGCCGACCATGAAGGCGTCGAATCGGTGGTGGCCGAAGTGAACCGGGTGGTGGAGCTGGTTTTTGAGCACGCCCGCATGCGTCCGCGGACTTCCCTGGCCGTTGTCACCGCCAGCCTCCGGCATGCTGCCAGAATCGGTGAATCCATCCGGCTGCAGCTGTCCAACCATCCCGGCCTGGCCGGCTTCTTCGGCGCAGGGCCGGAGTCGTTCCGCGTAGTTGACCTGGAACGGGCGCAGGGCCTGGTCCGCGACCACGTGATCTTCTCACCCGGCTTCGGACGCACCCCGCATGGCCGGGCACTGCACAGCTTTGGGCCCCTCTCCGCGGAAGGCGGCAGGGAGAGATTTGCCCTGGCCATGACCCGCGCCAGGCGCTCCATGCATGTCCTGACCTGCTTCCGGCCGGAGGACCTGGACCACACCCGCCTGACACATGGCGCGGTGGACCTCTACGCGCTGCTGAACCGGGAAATTGCCGGCAACACAGACCTGGGCACTCCGGCGTCCCGGGCGGCTGCCAGCGAGCAGGCACTGGGCGCAGATCCGCTGGTGGCGGACCTCGGGGACCGGCTGCGCGCCCGCGGCGCCAGGGTATGGCACCAGTACGACGGCGCCATCGACGTGGTTGCCGCGGCTGATCCCCTAAGCACCATGGGGCAGGATGACGCCGACCTGCCCTGGCCGGTGGCGATCGAGTCTGATGGCACGGAGCAGTACCGCACCATGAGCGTGCGTGAACGGAGCAGGCTCCGCCCGCAGCTACTGGAGCGGCTTGGCTGGCGGTACATGCCGTTGTGGACCATCGAGGTGTTCACCGATCCGTCGGCCTGCGCCGACCGGATTGCGGGGTACCTTGGCCTGGAAAAAGTCGTGCTGCCCGGCCGGGCCGCGACGTCCGGCGGTTTCC
Organism: Arthrobacter sp. C152; assembly: GCF_054890965.1. Lineage (NCBI taxonomy): Bacteria > Bacillati > Actinomycetota > Actinomycetes > Micrococcales > Micrococcaceae > Arthrobacter > Arthrobacter sp. C152. The sequence goes on along the minus strand of NZ_JBTZSU010000018.1, from coordinate 35,683 downwards.
TTGACGACGACGTTGACCAGGCGCTCAATGGAATTGATACACCCGCTGCGGGAGTCGCGTACGTGTCCCGCCAGGCGGGAGCCCGCGGAGACCAGGGCCCTGCCGGTGCAAGCGGGCGCAACCACTCGCCGGCTGCCGGCGCGGACGGTAAGGAGGCCGGCCCCATGGCTGAGGAAGAGATCCCACGGGAAACCAAGCCCCGGGAAGCCACGCAACAGGGTGCCAATCCGCTGGAAGTGAATCGACCGGAAGAACCGTCACAGGAAGACATGCAGCAGGAAGACATGACCAACGGAACGGCGGCCTCGGGGGCCGAAAACCCGGCCGGAACCCCGTCCCAGCCCCGGGCCCGTGCCGCCGGCGGCATCCTGCCGGCCAAGGCCGCAGAGGACGACGCCCGCAGCTGGGGAGACCGCGACGATGACCATGATGCCTGGCTGAAGGAGCAGAAGCCTCCGCACTGGGGATGACCGCGACAGCCTCCGCAGTGGGGTAACCCCGACAGCCTCCGTGCCGGGGGGTAACCCCGACAACCGCCACACTCGGGGCGACTGGACGATGACCACGACGCCTGGCTGAAGGAGCAGAGCCCGCCGCCGCTGGGTGTGGGCGCCGGGGCTGTGGGCCGCGGCAGTCACCGCGATGCGGGGCCGCGATATGTCCCAGTGCCGCTGCCGGCCCCTGCCCGCGTGGCCCGGACGCCTGAGTGGCACCGGAATGCCAAGTGGCAGTGGGCTTGCGGCGTCTACGGAGGTCCGACCAGCACGAAGAACAACCGGCCCTGTGTGGACGCTCCTGCGAGGCGGGCCGCTTGCTCGGGGCCGGCGGCAACGACGATCAGTCCATCCGTTTCCGTGGTGCCCAGCCACTGTCCGCTCTGCCCGCCCTTGTTCGAGGTCCACAGGACGGGAACGGCGGAGGCCAGCACCTCCGGTGGTCCCTGCTGGTCGAATCCGTTGGCCGATGTGAGGACAACGTTCACCAGTTGGCCCGGGGCCACCAGTTGGGTGGATGAGGCGTCCGCCATTCTCAGGGGAACGGCCGCCGAGCCCGGCGGGGTTCCCGCCAGGAGCCCCGGGCCCAGCAGTTGGGCGTCAGTCAGGAGCTGCCCTTTGCGCAGCGGCGTGGCCAGCTGTTTACCGGCCGCGGCGCCGGGGTCCTGGAGGAAGCCATCAGCAACTACCCCGGGAGGCACCCGAACGGTGGCCAGGTCTGACGCGGCGAGGGCCGTCCCGGCCGGCAGGTCGCGGGCCGCGGAGAGTGCCGCCACGGTGCTGAGCGGGGCCGGGGTCAGCTGTTGCACCGCTAACGCGGCGGCCGCGCAGAGCAGCAATGCCGCTGCGAGGCGCCGGTTACGGCTTAGCCATGCGGCGAAGCGGACGGTCCGGGGCCTGCTGGGTGGACGCGAACGGCTGGAAGGGCGCGGGCTGCCCGTGCGGCGGGCATTGCCGCGCCGGCCGCGGAAGGGATGAACAGACATGCGCCCACGCTAACGCCGCGCGAACGAGGCCTGACAGGGAGATCTCTGGCTATGTGGATAGCAGCCGCAAGGAACAAAAGTTGGCGGCAGCGCGGTCACCGCAGAAGCTGCGGGTGGACGACAGCGGCCGGCGCTGGAAGGCGCCGGCCGCGGACGAAGTTTGAAGGGGCTAGCTTGCCGCTGCTGCCGGCGCCGGGGCGGGCGCTGCAGCAGGAGCCGCCGAGGCTGCAGCCGGCGCGGGGGAGACGGAGCTGCCCTTGGAATCGCGCGAGTCGGTGCGGTAGAAGCCCGAGCCCTTGAAGACGACGCCGACGCTGTTGAACTTCTTGCGCAGCGTTCCGTCGCATTCGGGGCATGAGGTCAGGCTGCTGTCCGAGAATGACTGGACGATGTCGAAGGCGTGGCCGCAATCCTTGCAGGCGTAAGCATATGTTGGCACTGGTGCTCCTCCTCTTGGGCAAACGAGAGGTCCCGTGCTGCCACTTGGTGAACCATTAGCAGTCGCAGGGCCTGAGTGCTAATTCTAGCATTACCTGCTGCGCGGCGGTGCGTGGTCGTGCCCGGGTCAGGCGCCCCCGCCCAGGGGCTTGAACCCGGAGGGCGTGAGCACGGCCGGAACCGGGCGGTCGAACTCTTCGGCCGGGATCCTGCCCGCGGGCAGCAGTTCCTCGTCGTAGATAACCGCGGCCAGTGGAATATCCTTCCCGGCCGTGGCCAGATGGCCAAGGAACTTGTCGTAGTAGCCGCCGCCCTGCCCGATCCTGTTCCCCGCCAGGTCTACAGCCGTCGCCGGAATGAAGAGTGCCTGGGCCTCTCCCGCCACGTCAGGCCCGTACCGGGGCCCCTCGGGTTCAAGGATGGGTGCGTAGCTGCTGCGGACGAAGCCAACATCCGGAGTCCAGAACACCCAGCTCAATTCCCGGCCCGGTTCGCACACCGGAAGCAGGACCTTGTGGCCGCTGCCGTGAAGGGCGGCGACCAGGGGCAGGGTGGGAGGCTCCTTTCCCACGCCAAGGTAAACGCACACCGTTGCGGGCCGCCCGCCGGTCACAGACCCCGCCCAGGTCTCGCCATGACGTGCCAGCCCGGCGCCCGCGGCTTCGAGTTGCTCATGGGTGAGCGTGGCCCTCCGGCGCCTGTGCGCGGCACGGATGCCGTCCTTGATGGTGTTCGACTCCTGCAGCATGGTGTCCTTCCTGCTCTGCCTGCCGCGGTCGCGGCGTCCGGCGGTCCGCCGCGGGCCTGCCGGGGCTTCGATGGTTACGGAAATGCTTGACGCTGACGTTAGATTAGTCCGGTGACTACCAGTAACCCGAGGGTCCGCAAAGCCGTCATCCCCGCAGCCGGCCTGGGCACCAGGTTCCTGCCCGCCACCAAGGCCATGCCCAAGGAAATGCTTCCCGTTGTGGACAAGCCTGCCATCCAGTACGTGGTGGAGGAAGCCGTCACCGTTGGCCTCAACGACGTCCTGATGATCACCGGGCGCAACAAACGCGCGCTCGAGGACCACTTTGACCGGGTGCCCTCGCTCGAAGCGATGCTGGAGGAAAAGGGCGACACCGCGAAGCTGGAAGCCATCCAGTACGCCAGCAAACTCGGTGATATCCACTATGTCCGGCAGGGCGACCCCCTGGGCCTTGGCCACGCCGTGCTCCGGGCCAAGCAGCACGTGGGGGAGGAAGCCTTCGCTGTCCTGCTGGGCGATGACCTGATCGACCCCCGCGACGAACTCCTCAGCACGATGATCGATGTCCAGGCCAGGACCGGGGGCTCCGTCGTCGCGCTGATCGAAGTGGAGCCTGCGCAGATCAGTGCGTACGGCTGCGCCGACATTGAGGAATTCGACGGCGAGGGCTACGTGCGCGTGAACCGCCTAGTGGAAAAGCCTGCGCCGGAGGAAGCCCCGTCCAACCTCGCCCTGATCGGGCGCTATGTTCTGCACCCCGCCGTCTTCGGCGTCCTCGAAGAAACCGAACCGGGCCGGGGCGGGGAAATCCAGCTGACGGATGCCCTGCAGGAACTGGCATCCGGCGAGGGGGAGGGCTACGGGGTCTACGGCGTGGTGTTCCGTGGCCGCCGCTACGACACCGGCGACAAGCTCAGCTACCTCCAGGCCTGCATCCAGCTCGCCGTCGACAGTGATGACCTCGGCCCCGGCCTGCGGCAGTGGCTGCCCGGCTTCGCCGCCGGCCTGTCCGGGTAACGCCGGTGCGCGCTGGCCCCATCTGGCCCGTTTCCCTGGAATGCGGCGACCTCGTCCTGCGTCCCATCAGGTACCGCGACAAGAAAGAGTGGACCGAGGTGCGGTCGCGGAACAGCGAATGGCTTGCACCCTGGGAGGCCTCCAATCCTGAGCCGGGCGGCGGGCTGCCGGATTACCGGCACATGGTGCGCTCGCTGAATGCGCAGGCTGCACAGGGCACGGCGCTGCCCTTCGTCATCACGGAGTGGACGCCGGGGCACAGGAATCCGGTCATCATAGGCCAGCTGACAGTCTCGTCCATTGTCTGGGGTTCGGCCATGATGGCCACCCTGGGGTACTGGGTGGACAAGGAGCGGGCCGGCCGGGGCATCGCCCCCACCGCCGTCGCACTGGTCACCGACCACTGTTTCCGGAACCTTGGCCTGCACCGGATGGAAATCAACATCCGGCCCGAAAACGGGCCCAGCCTGCGCGTGGTGGAGAAACTGGGCTTCCGGGACGAGGGCTACCGCCCGCGCTTCCTGCATATCAACGGTGAGTGGGCCGATCACCGGTCGTTCGCCCTCACCTCCGAGGAGGTCCCCGAGGGCCTCCTGGCCCGCTGGCTGGCATCGCGTCCTTCATAAATCCAGTGATTTGCCGGCGGCGGCACGACACACCGTGTCTAATGCGGCTTGAGCAGCCACGATGCTCATACGGTTTTGAGTGTGGACTTCCCCCTTAGCAGCTCAGTGATCCTTGTGGTTGCCGTCGTGCTCTGGATTGTTTGGGTTGCCCCTTACGTCCTCAGGAACCGCCGGCACCAGTTCCAGACCGCAGGCGACTTCCCGGTGGACGCCCCGGCCGATGAGAGGCCAGACCAGCCAGCCGGCCTGGTAATGAACATCGCCGCCCAGCAGGAGAAAGCCATGGAACCCAGGAAGAGTGCCGCACCCGCTGCCGGCGCTGCCAGCTCTGCACCCCCGGCCCGGTTCCGTATCCGCTACGGCCGGACTGCGCTTGCGCTGGTTGGCCTGTTGTCGCTGGTGACCCTGTTCATCTCCGGCGTGCTGTTGGCTTTCGGCCTGGGATCGCCCGCCCTTCCCCTGGCGTGCGCCGTGCTGACCCCGGCATCGGTGGCGGTGCTGCGCTGGCTCGCCGTCCGCGACCGCAAGGCGAAGGTGAACGCCGCGTTCCGCTCCGCCATGAGCGCCGCGCCCGCCCGCCGGCCGGAAGCGGCCCAGGCCGCTCCGCCCAAACCTGAGAAGGCACCTGCCCGGCCCGAAAGCCCGCTCTTTGACGCCGAGGCCGGCGAACCCAAAATCAAGCCACTGACCGCCATGGAACTGCGGGAAGCAGCCCTCGCCGTCGCCGTTGCGGCGGGTGACCCAAGCGCCGCGGCTGCCTCGGGCGCCGTTGCAGGCACGACCTGGGAGCCGGTGGAAGTTCCCAAGCCCGTCTACGTGGAGGCCGCGAAGGCCGAGCGTCCCGCTCCCGAACCGCTGGAGCTTCCGGAGGCCCCCAAGGCCGTGGGCAAGCCGTCGTTGAAACAGGGCGCCGCCGGCGTGCCCTCGGCGGAAGCCGTAGCCGCCGCCGAACAGCAGCTCGGCAAGGCGCAGCGGGCCCTGAGCAACCTCGACGACGTCCTGCAGCGCCGCCGAGCCTAGGCTGGCGCAGGGGTGCCGCCGTCCCTGTGGCGCGTCAATTGGCGTTGTGCCGGGAAAATTTGTAGCCTAGGGACACCGGCTCCGCAGCCGCCCGGAAACTTCGCAGGCTGCGGCCAGTTCCGGGGCTATAGCTCAGTTGGTAGAGCGCTTCGTTCGCATCGAAGAGGTCAGGAGTTCGAATCTCCTTAGCTCCACACAGGGAAACGCGCTGCGATGAGCAGGCCATCCCGTTCGCACCGGCCTAGAGTGGCCCCATGGGAATCATCATTGGACTTCTTGTCATCTGGCTCATCCTGTCCATTGTGGGCTTCGTCGTGAAGGGCCTGCTGTGGCTGGCGATCATCGGCCTGGTCCTGTTCGTCGCCACCGGCGTCTGGGGCTGGCTCAAGCGAAGGACCAACGCCTAGCCTGAACAGGCAGCACAGGCTGGCCAAACGCTGCCAAAGGACTCTGTCCACTCCCGGCAAAGACCGTCACGCTTGCTCCATGAGCCGTACAGAACAGGCGGGTGGCCCGGCGCGATCCATACGCCGGAAACGATGTGGATATTCCCAAGTTTCGGCGGGCCGGCGGTATGTCCTGGTTGCGTCGGGAGCCCGGCCACGGGGCAGGCTGCTGGGTTGGTGGGACCATCTGTAGCAGGAACGCGCGAGAACCTCGGCCGTGACGACGAGAGCGGCAGCCCTGGTTTCGCTGCTCGTGCACGCTGCAGGGAATGCCCGGGTAGCCGTGGACTTGGGGCGGCCCCCTAGATCCAGCCCTTCCTCTTGAAGATGGCGTACATGAGCGCGCCCGTTGCCACCATCAGGCCAAGCGCCATGGGATAGCCAAAGGCCCAGTGCAGCTCGGGCATATGGTCGAAGTTCATGCCGTAGATGCCCGCCACGAATGATGGCGCGAAGAGGATCGCCGCCCACGACGAAATCTTCTTGACCTGCTCGTTCTGTTCGGCGCTCGCTTCGTTTTGCCTGTTGGCAGTCAGGGTCCCGTCCAGGGTGAGGGCGTTCTGCAGGAGGTCGCGGAACGAGTCCGCCCGGGAAATCACCCGTTCAACGTGGTCCTCGACGTCCCGCAGGCTGTGCCGCAGCTCGGTTTCCACGCCGTATTTCTCAAACCCCCGCTTCAGCTGGTCCAGCATCTCGGGCAAGGGATGGATGGCCCGCTGGAACTGGATCACTTCACGGGCCAGTTCGTAGATGCGCCGTGAGACGGCGGAATCGCCGCTGAACAGCTGGTCCTCGATTTCGTCGATGTCGTTTTCGAGCCCGGCCACCACCGGCGCATAGTCGTCGACAACCCGGTCCAGCAGGGCGTACAGCACCGCTTCGGGGCCGTGCCTCAGGAGGTCCGGCCGCGCCTCCAGCCGCTGCCGGACCCGCGCCACCCCGGCCGTCTCGGCGTGCCGCACGGTGACCACGAAATTCTTCCCCGTGAAGACGTGCAGTTCGCCGAATTCCACGGTTTCGCTCGCGTCCAGGTAGCGGGCCGGGCGCAGGACGGTGAACAGGTTGTCTTCGTAGCGTTCCAGCTTGGGCCGCTGGTGGGCGGACACGGCGTCCTCCACGGCGAGTCCGTGCAGCCCGAACTCGGCGGCCACCGCGGCCATTTCGTCAGCCGTGGGCCGGTAAAGCCCGATCCAGGCCATCCCGCCGTGCCGGGCCAGGGTCTCAAACGTCTGCTCCAGGCTTTCCGGTTCTGCATGGCGCACGCCGTCGACGTACACGGCATTGTCGATGATGGTCATTCAGGAAATCCTAGCGGCCGGCCCCGTGGCGCCGCTGAGGCCGCTGATGAGCGGCTCGGCCCGGTACGGGATGTGGGTGTGCAGCGCCAGCACCGTCTCGGTGCGGATGACGCCCTTGATCCTGAGGACCTGGCGCAGGGACGCCTGCAGGTTGTGGGTGTCCGTGGCCACCACGCGGCACCAGACATCGCCACGTCCCGAGATTTCATGGACTTCCAGGACCTGCGGGATGAGCCGCAGTGCCGCCACCACGCCATCCAGTTCGCGGTGCGAGACTTCGATGGTCACGAAGGCCACCACGTCATAACCCACGGCCTCAAGGTCAACCTCCTGCCCGCCGGTCCGCAGCACCCCGGCGCGCAGCAGGCGGCGCAGCCGCGTCTGGGCCGTGTTGCGGGCAATGCCCAGCGAGTCGCTGAGCTCGGCAACCTGGATCCTGGGATTCCTGACCAGGGCCAGGAGGATCTTCAGGTCCGTGGGGTCGAGTTTGTTCAAAACCGTCACTCTCCATCATGCGGGCGGCAAAGAATTGATGATTCTGCTCAATTATGCCCCCAATATCCGACAGAACAGGCAGCCGTGCCGCACTCTGGAACCATCACAGGTCCATCCCGCGGCGGGCTCCCACAAGGACAACCCGCCGCGGCCACCCCTAGGCGGCACAATGACGGTCTTCAGCGAACTGCGCATGCGCCCGGCGACGGTTGCACCCACCGGCTGGGATGCGTCCACCACAGCGCGCCTGGTGATGGCCGGTGCCGTCATTTTCATGCTCCTGGTGGGCGCGAATCTGGCCACGCCCCTGTATCCGCTGCTGCAGGCCGGCCTGGGCCTGTCGAGCCTCGGAATCACCGCCGCTTTTGCCAGCTACGTGCTGGCACTGGTGGGAACCCTGCTGCTGGCCGGCCACTGGTCCGACCACATTGGCCGGCGCGCCGCCCTCCTGGTCGCCGTGCTCACCGGCCTGGCCGGCGGCTGGATCTTCTCGCAGGCGCACACCCTGGCCACACTGTGCGCGGGCCGGGCGCTGCAGGGAACCGCGGTTGCCCTCGCGACCGGGGCCAGCGCGGCAGCCCTGCGCGAACTCCTGCCCTCGCGCCCGGAATGGGCATCACGCTTCACGCTGCTGGCATCGTCCGGCGGAGTGGCGGCGGGGCCTGTCATCGGCGGCCTGCTGTCGGAGCTCCCGGGCCCCACCACGGCGCCGTACTACGTCCATTCGGTCCTCCTCGCCGCGTTGCTGGTGCCGCTGTACCTGATCCGCGCCCGCCCGGCGATCATGCTGCCGGCGCCTTCTGCCCGGCCCCTGTACGCACTTGCTCCGCGGCGTCCGTCCGTCTCGCACCAGGCGAGGGGCGCATTCTGGCTCGCATCCGGCGTCGGCTTCCTGAGCTTCGCCGTGTTTGGCTTCTGCCTGTCGCTGGCACCGGGCTACTTCGCCGAGGTCCTGGACACGCAGTCCCGGCCGCTGGTGGGCGTGCTGGCCGGCCTGCCGCTCGGGGCCTCGGCGCTGAGCCAGCTGGTCGCCGTCCGGGAACGCGTCGCGGTGCCTGCCGGCCTCGCGGTCCTGGGCGTGTCCGTCATGCTGCTGGGTGCGGCAGGCGCCTGGCACAGCCCCCTGCTGCTGGTGGCGGCCGCTGTGAGCGCCGGACTGGGGCAGGGGGTGGCCTTCCGCACGGTCTTCAACCAGGTCGCCGCGAAGGTGGAACCGGCGCGGCATGCCCAGATCATCAGTACCGTCTACGTCATCACGTACCTTGGCAGCGCCGTCCCCGTGCTGGGCCTCGGCTGGGCCGGCGGGATGGTCGGGATGGCGGCCGCCGTGCAGGGCTTCGTGCTGGTGTGCGGTTCGGCGGCGCTTGTCCTGTCCGCCGTGACGCTGGCCGGGGGAGTGCGGCGGCGCGCCTCCTAAGGTGAACGCGCCTGCTGGTCCGTTCAGTCCGGGAGCGGCCCGTGGTTGCCCTGGATGTGTTCAAAGACCAGGGTGGTTTCGGTGTGGCCCACCACCGGGTCCGTTGCCAGGTTGTCCAGGACCCAGTCCCGCAGGTCCTCGGTGCTTCCCACCGCGATGTGCAGCAGGTAGTCCACGGAGCCGGAGGTGTGGAACGTCGAGAGCACGGCGGGCAGGTGCGGCACGCGGGCGGTAAAGCGGTCGATCTGGTCGCGGTCGTGGGCGCGGAGGCGCACAGCCACCAGCGCCTGCACCGACCTGCCGATCGCGGACAAACTGAGTTTTGCCTCGTAACCCTGCACGATGCCCCGCTCCGACAGTGCGCGCGTGCGCATCAGGGCGGTGGACGGCGCGATGCCCACCAGTTCGGCGAGCTGCTTGTTGGAGATCCTCGCGTCCGCAACCAGTGCCGCCAGGAGCCGTTCATCGATGGCGTCCAGCGGTTCCAGATGCTGCCCGGGCCGGCCGTTCCTGGCGTTCGTGCTCACTGCGGTTCCTTCCAACGTTCCTCCGTTCATCCTAGACCGCAGAATCAGTTCCATCCGGCGCCGCAGTACCCGTCACGCCGAATTTCCGCGCCTTCGTTCCCGGCCTATGCCAGGAAAAGTTCAGCATCGTCGTCCGCGTCAGTGGGTGGCCGGCTCCGCGCCGGGATGGACGACGGCGACAGTCGCCGCGGTGAGGCAGGCCAGGACCATCACGGCCCCCGCCAGGGCGTTCCAGCCCCAGGCCTGGAAGAGCAGGCCGCCGGCCCACCCGAGCAGGCTCGAGCCCAGGTAGTACGCCAGGTTGTACAGCGATGCGGCCTGCGCCCGGCCGGTGCTGGCGATGGCACCGGTCCAGCCGGACCCGATGCTGTGGGCGGCGAAGAAACCGCCGGTGAAGATCACCAGTCCTGCCAGGATCAGGACCAGGGACGGTGTCAAGGTCAGGGCCAGGCCGGCCATGGCGAGGGCCAGGCCTGCCAGCAGCACGTTCCGCCGCCCGAACCGCACCGTCAGGCCCGCCGCCCAGCGGGACGAGAACGTGCCGGACAAATAGGCGAGGAAGATCAGGCTGATCACTGTTGCCGGGAGGCCGAAGGGTGCGCCGGAGAGCCGGAAGCCGAGGTAGTTGTAGATGGCCACGAAGCCACCCATCATCAGGAAGGCCTGGACGTAGAGCGCCAGGAGCCGGATGCTCCTCACATGCCCCATCAACGTCCGCAGGGCAGAGCGGAGTCCCGCCGCCCGGGCCGGAACGAAACCACGTGCCGGCGGCACCAGGACAAGGAATGCCACGGCCGCGAGGGTTGCAAGGAGGGAAACTGCCAGGGCGGCGGCCCGCCAGCCCCACAGCTCGCCCACCGGACCCGCCACGAGCCGTCCCGCGAGGCCGCCGAGCGTCGTGCCGGCAACATAGCTCCCCGCCGCCAGCGCCGCATGCGCCTTGGTCACCTCCTCGTTGAGGTAGGCGATGGCAATCGCGGGAATCCCGCCCAGCGCCATTCCTTCGAGGAGCCGCAGCGCCAGGAGCACGCCGAAATTCCCGGCCAGCGGAACCAGCAGCCCCAGGACCGTGGCGGCGCAGATGCCCCACATCATGGCCCGGACCCGGCCGATCCTGTCCGCCAGGAAGGACCAGGGGATGACCGTAGCGGCCAGCCCCACGGTGGCCAGGGAGATGGTCAGGGCGGCCTCCGCGGCCGTGATTCCCAGATCCCCGGCCAGCAGCGGAAGGACGGCCTGGGTGGAGTAGAGCTGCGCGAAGGTGGCAACCCCGGCGCAGGACAGGCCGGCCAGGATCCGTCCGTAAGCGCGGGATCCCTTGGCGTGTCCGTTCCAGCGGGGAAGCGCGCTACTGGCCGGGGAGGTTGCATTCTGCCGCATCCGGCAAGCGTAGACCCGCGGCCGTAATGCCTCCAATGCATGTATCGTGCCAAACTGATAGCAATTGCTGATGAATTGTGCCGGAGGGGGAGTGCCGTGGAACCTGACAGGAAACAACTGGCGCAGCTGCTCCCGCTCCTGCCGGTGCTCGCGGAACTTGGCCGCACGGAGCATGTCACAGAGACGGCGGAACTCTTAGGCGTGCCGCAGTCGACCGTGAGCCGGGCGCTGGCGCGGGCCAGCGCCGCCGTCGGAACCGAGCTCGTGGTGCGGGACGGCCGCGGCGTGCGCCTCACCCCGGCTGCCCGCACCCTGCTGCCCTTCATTGGGCAGGCGCTCGCCGAATTCCAGGCAGGACTGGACCTGGTGCGCAACGAATCGGAAGTGGTGCGCGGCAGGATTTCAGTGTCGTTCCAGCACACGTTCGGGGAAGCAACCCTGCCGCTGCTGATCAGCGCCTTCCGGACCCGCCACGCGGGGGCCGAATTCCGGCTCAGCCAGGGTGCACGCAGCGCCTGCCTCGAGGAACTGGCGGCGGGGGAGGCCGACCTGGCGCTGACCGCCCCGGTGGCAACCCCCGGAAGGAACCTGGAGACGGCCCCGCTGTACCGGGAACCGCTCCGGCTGGTGGTGCACCACAGCCATCCCCTGGCGGGGCAGCGGAGGGCGCGGCTGGCGGATCTCCGGGGAGAGCCGTTCGTCGCTCTTGAGCCCGGCTACGGGCTGCGTTCGCTGACCGATGCGCTCTTCCGGGAAGCGGGCTACCGCCCGCGGATCGCCTTCGAAAGCCAGGATTCGCACACCGTCCGTGGCCTGGTCTCCGCGGGTCTCGGCGTCAGCATCCTTCCACCGGGCGGCGACGCTCCCGGCAGGATTGTCCGCCCCGAGACGGGAAATCTGGGCTGGGTGGAAGTGCCGCTGGACTCCGATTTGGCCTTCCGCGTCGTCGGTGTGAGCTGGCGGCGGCGGAAACCGGACAGCGAGCCGGTGGGGGTCCGGCTCTTCCGCGAACTTGTGGCCACCGAGGGGCCGGCGCTGCTGGCCGGCCTGGTCCAGCGGGGGAAGCGGCCGCCCCGGTAGGCGCTCGACGGCGGGACGCACCACAGTGCCCCGGCTTCCGGGAGCCTCGGGGCCACGTACCCTTGTGACGTGGCAAACAGTGACGTGACAAACACGCAGGACTCTTACGCTTCGTCCGCAGCCGGCCAGGACGTCCCCGGTGCCGGCCCGCTGAGCGGCATCACCATCGGCCTGGACATTGGAGGCACCAAAACGCACGGTGTCCGCTTCGAGGACGGCCACGCGGTCGCGGACGAATCGGCCGGCAGCTCCAACGTGCAGAACGTCACCCGGGAGGAGGCGGCGCGCAATCTCGCCGACCTTTTTGCCCGGATCGGCGCCGGCCCCGTGGCACGGGTGTACGCCGGGTCCGGCGGAATCGACACGGACGAGGACGCCGCTGCCCTGGCCGGGCTGATCCAGCCCCTTGTTCCGGGCGCCAAAGTCACCGTTGTCCACGATTCGCGCCTTTTGCTGGCCGCGGGCCGCGCCACCACGGGGGTCGCGGTGATCGCGGGGACGGGTTCTGCCGCCTGGGGCCGGAACGCCGGCGGCGCAGAGGCCAGGGCCGGCGGCTGGGGATACCTCCTCGGGGACGAAGGCAGCGGCTACTGGCTGGGCAGGGAAGCGGTGCGGCACAGCCTGCGCCGGATGAACCAGGGCCTGCCCGCCGACCAGCTCACGGCGGCGCTGCTCAAAGCCTGCGGCATCGACCACCCGAACAAGCTCATCGCACTGTTCCACTCACCGGAAACGGGCCGGCGCTTCTGGGCGCAGCAGGCCCGGCACGTGGTGCAGGCCGCGGCCGCCGGACACGCGGACAGCACGGCGCTCCTCGAACAGGCCGGCCAGGACCTTGCCGCGCTGGCGGCCCAGGTGCTGGGCCAGCTGGACCTGGACGGTCCGGTGATCCTGGGCGGCGGACTGGGCATGAACGTCGCGCCCCTGCAGGAGTCCTTCCGCCGGCACCTGGCCAAGGCAGGGATCACGGAGGTCCGGGTCCTGGACCAGGAACCGGTGTTCGGCGTGCTGGAACTGGTGGCGGAGCCCGCCTAGTCCACGTGGGTCAGTCCACTGCCCGCTTCCTGGGCGTCAGCCGGACCCCGGGAAGCGGAGGCGCCGGGATGCGGCCTGCTTCAGCACCCGCATCGGGTCCGTGGCCCTTCACCAGGCCGTAGCGGGCAGCAGCCGTTTCGGCGTCGGACAGGCCGGCCTGGGCTTCCCACTCGTCCCGGGCCTGCTCCACTTCCTCGTGCGTGCGGCCCACGAAGTTCCACCACATCAGCAGTTCCTCACCGAACGGCTCGCCGCCGATCAGCAGGAACCGGGTGCCGGGCAGCGCCTGCACCCGCAGTTCACTGCGCCCGGTGCCCAGGTAGCCCAGCGGTCCGGCGGGCAGCTCCTGCCCGTCCACCGCCAGGCCGCCGTCGAGCACCAGGATGCCGTGCTCAAAGCCAGGGTCCAGCGGCAGGACGGCGGCACCCCCGCAGGAGACCTCGGCGCCCACGATCGGCGAGAACATGGTGGCCGGGGACTCAGCACCGGCAAAGCTGCCCACCATGACCGTCGCGGTGAAACCCTGGCCGGTGGCCACCGGCAACTCCCGGTGCTGTTCGAAGGCAGGCGCCCGGTGCCGGTGCTGGTCGGGCAGGGCCACCCAGAGCTGGAGGCCGCGCTGCACCGGCAGCTCGTCCCCGGCGGGCGGGAGCACAGCGAACTCGGAGTGCGAAACACCGTGCCCCGCTGTCATGATGTTCAGTTCACCGGGCCGAACCACGACGTCGCTGCCCACGCTGTCCCGGTGCCGGATGTGTCCCGCCAGCGGCCACGTCACCGTCTGCAGCCCGATGTGCGGATGGGGCAGGACGGACATTGCCGTCCGGTCCGGCCCGAAGCTGTCCAGGAAACACCAAGCGCCGATGGTCGGAAGGCCACGCTGCGGCAACGTACGCTTCACGTTCATCGCCCGCACGCCGCCCAGCGGCACTTCCCGTTCCGGCCACAGCTGGAGGCACGGCCCCGGGTTCGCGCCGGCGGGGGCCGGCGGACAGACTTCCTGCTGGGGAAAAACTTCCAAGTTGGTCACAGACCCACTGTAGGCCCGCGCGTGGCCTTCCGGTGCGGTGCCGTCCCATCCGCCGCGGACGGGGCTCCGAATGGTCACAGTAGGGATTCCTTTGCCCGGATTGGCCCCGCATCTGGTGAAGGCGGGCGCCGTTTGGGTTACCGTAACTAACAGCGTGCTGATGACAATGTCGCGGTGCCGAGAAGGCCCGTCCAACAGAACAGGTAAGTCCGCACCATGGACCAGGCGATGATCGAGTTCCAGAGCGTTACCAAGCAGTACCCGGGCGGACAACCGGCCGTGGACGGGCTGACAATGTCCATCGCCAAGGGCGCGGTCACCGTGTTCGTGGGGCCCTCGGGCTGCGGCAAGACCACATCGCTGCGCATGATCAACCGGATGGTCGAGCCAACGTCCGGAACCATCACCGTGAACGGCAAGGACGTCACCTCCGTCCCCGCTGCCGAGCTCCGGCGCTCCATGGGGTACGTGATGCAGTCCGCCGGGCTGCTGCCGCACCGCTCGGTGCTGGACAACATCGCCACCGTGCCCCGGCTCAACGGCGTCTCCAAGGCGCAGGCGCGGAAACGGGCGGAAGAGCTCCTGGACGTGGTGGGCCTGGCGCGTGCGCTCGGCAAGCGCTACCCCTCGCAGCTTTCGGGCGGCCAGCAGCAGCGCGTCGGCGTGGCCCGCGCGCTCGCCGCAGATCCGCCGGTACTCCTCATGGATGAGCCCTTCAGCGCGGTAGACCCCGTCGTCCGGGACGAGCTCCAGCAGGAGCTGCTGCGCCTCCAGCAGGACCTGGCCAAAACCATCGTTTTCGTGACGCACGATATCGACGAGGCCATCACCCTCGGCGACAAGGTGGCGGTCTTCGCCACAGGCGGGAAGCTGGCACAGTACGCCACGCCGGAAGAAATCCTGCGGGCTCCGGCCAACAACTTCGTGGCCTCCTTCGTGGGCAGGGACCGCGGTTTCCGCCACCTGGGCTTCACGGCGTCCGACGGCGTGACCCTCAATCCGGTGCCCACGATCATCCGCGGTGCCACGGGCTACGAGTCGGATCCGTCCGCCGCGGGCGGCTGGCAGCTGGTGGTCGACGCCGAGAAGCGTCCGCTGGGCTGGTCCGCACCCGGCACGGAGACGGAGCTTGTTCCCGGCGGATCCCTGTTCCATCCCGGTGAAAGCCTGCGCCGGGCCCTGGACGCCGCCTTGTCCTCCCCGTCCGGCCTGGGCGTTGCCGTGGATTCCGACGGCCGGGTACTGGGCGCCATCCGCGGCGGCGAGGTGCTTGCGCTCATCGAGGAAGCGCGCCAGTTGCGGCAGGCTGCGCTCTGATGGAGTGGTTCCTGGCGAACATCAGCATGGTCCTGGTCCGCGGCGGCCAGCACCTGGTCCTGGCGCTCGTCCCGATGGCCCTGGGCCTGCTGATCTCCATTCCACTGGCGCAGCTGGCCCGGCAGAACACTGCACTCCGTTCGGTGGTGCTGACTGTTTCGTCGCTGCTGTACACCATCCCCTCGCTGGCGCTGTTCATCATTCTTCCCACCATCCTGGGCACCCGCATCCTGGACCCGCTCAACGTCGTGGTGGCGCTCACCATCTACGCCGTCGCGCTGCTTGTCCGGGCCGCGCTCGATGCCTTCGACTCCGTGGACGCGGACGTGAGCCAGGCCGCGCAGGCCATGGGGTTCAAGCCGTTGGCGCGGTTCCTGCAGGTTGACCTGCCATTGTCGCTGCCGGTGCTGTTCGCCGGCCTGCGGGTGGTGTCGGTCAGCAATATCTCGCTGGTCAGCGTTGCCGCCCTGCTGGGCGTGGGCAACCTGGGCATGCTGTTCACCGACGGCCTGCAGCGGGACTTCGTCACCGAGGTGGTGGTGGGGATTGTGGCAATCCTGGTCCTTGCCCTGCTGATGGACGCGGTGCTCGTCCTGCTCGAGCGGCTCCTCACCCCCTGGGAACGGGCCGGGAAACGGCAGCGCCCGGCAGCGGAGGGCGCCAGTGATGGCGGGGCCGGCGACGCCGGGCCCGCGGCCCGCTCCCTGGCCGGGCCCCGGACGGCAGGCGGAAACGCATGAGCAACGTCTTCACGGACACCTTCGCCTGGCTGGGGGATCCGGAGCATTGGTCCGGTTCCATGGGCATTCCCGTCCGGCTGGCCGAACACCTCCAGTACACCGGCCTGGTGGTGCTGATCGCCGCCGCCATCGCCGTTCCGGCCGGGCTGTTCGTCGGCCATACCGGAAAGGGAAGAGTCGCCGTCGTCGCCCTGGCCGGTGCCTTGCGCGCCCTGCCTACCCTTGGCCTGCTGACGCTGTTCGTGCTCCTGGCCGGCATCGGGCTCATGCCCCCGGTCTGGGCGCTGGTCATCCTGACGGTGCCGCCCCTTCTCGCCGGAACGTATGCCGGGATCTCCAGCGTTGACCGGAACGTGGTGGACGCCGCGCGCGCCATGGGCATGACCGAACTGCAGGTCCTGTTCAAGGCTGAACTGCCCAATGCGCTGACGGTGATGTACGGCGGCTTCCGGACCGCCGTCCTGCAGGTGATCGCCACCGTTTCCGTGGTCGCCTACATCAACCTCGGCGGCCTGGGCCGTTATCTGTTCGACGGCCTTGTCCTGAGCGACTTCCCCCAGATGCTGGGAGGCTCCCTCCTGATCGCCGTGCTGGCGATCGCCGTGGACCTCGTCCTGTCCCTGTTCCAGAGGCTGTTCCTGACACCAGGGGCCTCACAGCAGTCCCACCGCAGCCAGGAGGCTGCGGTCGATCTCACAGACCCCGTGGTTGCGGAGACTGTCGTACAAGGAGGTAAGTCATGAAAGATCAGCGTCCCCAGCGCCTTGGCAGGCGCGCGTTCAGCGGCCTCGCCGCAGGACTTGGTGTGGCAATGGCGCTGTCCGCCTGCGGTGGTTCGTCGAATCCGCTGAGCAATACACCGGCACCCAGCGGCGGCGCTTCGGGCGAGGCGACGTCCCTGGTGGTGGGCTCCGCCGACTTCCCGGAGAGCCAGATCATCGCCGAACTGTATGCCGGCGCCCTTAACGCGAACGGCATCACTGCCACCACCAAGCCCAACATCGGCTCCCGCGAGGTGTACTTCAAGGCCGTGCAGGACGGCTCCGTGGACGTGGTTCCGGACTACAGCGGCAACCTGCTGCTCTACGTCAACAAGGAAGCCACCGAGGTATCCGCCGGAGACATCATCAAGGCCCTGCCCGGCAA
Source organism: Arthrobacter sp. C152 (assembly GCF_054890965.1). Taxonomy (NCBI): domain Bacteria; kingdom Bacillati; phylum Actinomycetota; class Actinomycetes; order Micrococcales; family Micrococcaceae; genus Arthrobacter; species Arthrobacter sp. C152. The sequence continues at coordinate 18,443 of NZ_JBTZSU010000018.1, read as the reverse complement.
GCTGCCAGACGGGCTCGCCGTGCTGGATGCGTCCAAGGCGGAGGACAAGGACGCCATGGTGGTCACCAAGGCCACGGCCGAGAAATACCAGCTGAAGTCCATCGAGGACCTCGCCAAGGTCTGCAGTGATATCACCGTCGGCGCCCCGGCGACGTTCGCGGAGCGCGCCTACGGGCTGCCCGGACTGAAGAAGAACTACAACTGCGTGCCGAAGAAGCTCGAGCCCTTCAGCGACGGCGGCGGACCCGTGACGCTCAAGGCCCTGCTGGAAGACAAGGTGCAGGTGGCCGACATCTACACCACGACTCCTTCCATCGCGGACAACGACCTCGTGGTGCTCGATGACCCGAAGAACAATTTCATCGCCCAGCAGGTCCTGCCGCTGTACAACAAGGCGAAAGTCACGGACAAGGCGAAGCAGGCGCTCAACTCGGTCTCGAGTGCCCTCACCACGGACGACCTGATCAACCTGAACCGGGCCGTCAGCGGCAGCCAGAAACAGGACGCCAAGACCGCAGCCACGGCGTGGCTGAAGGACAAGGGGATCGTCAAGTAGGAGCGCCGGTTCCCCGCCCGCCAGGGCGGGGACAGGCAGGGTGATGACGACGGCGGCTGCCGGACCGTGGAATGTCCGGCAGCCGCCGTCGTCCGTGTGGCGGAGGTCTCAACGGGGATGCATCCTTCCTGTGGCATATTTGAGGGATGGCAGAATTCCGGCAGTCCACCAAGCTCAACAACGTCCTGTATGACATTCGTGGACCGATCCTGCAGGCCGCCCAGCAGATGGAGGCGGAGGGTCACCGGATCCTGAAACTGAACATCGGCAACCCGGCACCCTTTGGGTTCGAAGCGCCGGACGCCATCCTGGTGGACATGATCCGCCACCTGCCCCACGCGCAGGGCTACAGCGATTCGCGCGGCATCTTCTCCGCCCGCACGGCCGTCTCGCAGTACTACCAGACCCGCGGCATCCAGAACATCCACGTCGACGACATCTACCTGGGCAACGGCGTCAGCGAACTGATCACCATGTCCCTGATGGCGCTGCTGGACGACGGCGATGAGGTCCTCATCCCCACCCCGGACTACCCGCTGTGGACCGCGTCCGTGGCGCTGGCCGGTGGCAGGCCGGTCCACTACCTGTGCGACGAGGAATCGGGCTGGCAGCCCGACCTTGAGGACATGGAAGCCAAGATCACCCCGCGCACCAAGGGGATCGTGGTGATCAACCCAAACAACCCCACCGGCGCCGTCTACCCCGAAGCGACGCTGAAGCGCATCGTGGCGCTGGCGGAGAAGCATGGCCTGGTGATCTTCGCCGACGAGATCTACGAGAAGATCCTGTACGAGGATGCCGTCCACGTGAACCTGGCCGGGCTCACCGGCGACGATGTCCTGTGCCTGACCTTCAGTGGACTGTCCAAGGCCTACCGGGTCTGCGGCTACCGCGCCGGCTGGATGGCGATCTCCGGGCCCAAGAAGGACGCCGCCGACTACCTTGAGGGCATCAACCTCCTGGCCAACATGCGCCTGTGCGCCAACGTCCCCGCCCAGCACGCCATCCAGACTGCGCTGGGCGGCTACCAGAGCATCAACGACCTGATCCTCCCGGGCGGCCGCCTCCTGGAGCAACGGAACAAGGCGTACGACATGCTCAACGCCATCCCCGGCGTCAGCACCCAGCAGGCACGCGGCGCCCTTTACCTCTTCCCGAGGCTGGACCCCGAGGTCTACCACATCCGTGACGACGAGAAGTTTGTCCTGGACCTCCTTCGCGAGCAGAAGATCCTGGTGTCCCACGGCCGGGCCTTCAACTGGGTGCGCCCCGACCATTTCCGCATGGTCACGCTGCCCAACGTCAAGGACATCGAGGAAGCCATCGGCCGGATGGGGGACTTCCTCAGCAGGTACCAGGGGAACTAGCCTGTGGTCACGGGCGCACCGCGTCCGTGACCCTCCCGTGGAAGGACCCCCATGGCCGCCATTGTCGGTTTCGACCAGCATCCCTCCGAAACACTGCGCGTCAAGAAGGGATTTTCCCTGGCCGCAGTGGACCCTGACGCCACGCCGGGCTACAGCGGCAACAAGGCTGACGGTGAAGCGTTGCTGGCGGAGCTGGACGGCAAGCTCACGGAAATGCAGGAGAAGCTCTTCGCGGAGTCCAGGTTCGGCGGGAAGAAGCGGATCCTCCTGGTCCTGCAGGCGATGGACACCGCGGGCAAGGGCGGAATCGTCAACCACGTCATGGCCACCATGGACCCCCAAGGCGTCCAGTTCAAGGCGTTCAAGGCACCCACGGAGCAGGAGAGATCCTACGATTTCCTCTGGCGCATCGAGAAGGAGGTGCCAGCAGCCGGAATGATCGGTATTTTCGACCGCTCCCACTACGAGGACGTGCTGATCCACCGCGTCCACAACTGGGCAACACCGGACGAAATCAGCCGGCGCTACCGGGCCATCAACGAATTTGAGGCGCGCCAGGCCGACGCCGGAACCAAAATTGTCAAGGTGATGCTCAACATCAGCAGGGATGAGCAAAAGTCCCGGCTGCTGGCCCGCCTGGACAACCCCGCCAAGCACTGGAAGTACAGCAGCGGTGACTTGAAGGAACGGGCCTTCTGGGACGACTACATGGCGGCCTACCAGGCTGCCTTCGACCAAACCAGCACGGCCGCGGCCCCCTGGTACGTGGTCCCGGCCAACAAGAAGTGGTTTGCCCGGATCGCCGTACAGCAACTGGTCATGACGGCGCTGACCGATCTTCGCCTCGAGTGGCCCAAGGCCGAGTTCGATGTTGACATCGAACGGGAACTGGTGGCCCGGTCCTGAGCCTGCGTTCCACCCCGGGCGCGGCTTTCACCCCGGCGCGGTTTTCACCCGGGCGCGGGCCCGCGACCCGTGGCCGGGCCGCGGCCTTAGAGCGGCTGGTCGCGGGCGGCAGCCAGCCGCTTCCGTGCGCCTTCCAGCCACTCCTCGCAGCGTGCGGCCAGAGCCTCGCCACGCTCCCACAGTGCCAGGGATTCCTCCAGGCTCGCCCCGCCTGCCTCCAGCCGGCCCACCACGGCGATGAGCTGCTCGCGGGCCTCCTCGTAGCTGAGGGCCGCGACGTCGGACCCGGGCTTGTTGTCTGTCATGCGTTCTCTTCCACTTCCTGCTGATGGTCTGGGTTTCCTGGGCGCAGCTCACCGGTGGAGGTGGCACCGAAGCGGCCTTCCGCCACACGGATTGAGAGTCCAGCCCCGGCCGGGGCTTCGGCCGGGCGGCGGACCACGGCGTGCCCGGCCTCGGCAATCCGGGCGGCCTGGTCGCCGGCCAGTTCGACGACGGCGTACCCCCGGTCGAGGGTCTTTTGCGGGGAGAGCGCGCGGACCTGGGCTTTCAAGTGCTCAAGCTGGTCAGCGGCCCGCACCACGGTTGAGCTCACGGCGGCGGAGGAGCGGCGCAGCAGCCGCTCGATTTCCTCGGCCCTGACGGTCACCAGTCCCTCGGGCGCGGCCAGGACGGGCCTGGAATGCAGCGACGCCAGCCGGTCCGATTCGCGGTCCACGAGCCGTTCCATGCAGCGGCGCAGCTGCTCGCGTGCCTGCCGCACACCGGCAAGTTCCTCGGAGACTTCCGGGACGATCCGTTTGGCGGCGTCCGTGGGAGTGGAGGCGCGCAGGTCCGCGACGTCGTCCAGCAGCGGCCGGTCCGCCTCATGCCCGATGGCGCTCACCACCGGGGTGGCGGCTGCGGCAACGGCCCGGACCAGGTCTTCGCTGTTGAACGGCAGAAGGTCTTCCAGGGCGCCGCCGCCGCGGGCGATGACAATGACGTCCACCTCGGGCCGTGCGTCCAGTTCGCGCAGCGCACGCACAACCTGGGCTACCGCCGTATTGCCCTGGACCGCCACTTCACGGATTTCAAATTCAACCGCCGGCCACCTCAGGGCAGCGTTGCGCAGGATGTCCTTCTTGGCATCCGAGTCGCGGCCGGTAATCAGGCCGATCCGGTGCGGAAGCAGTGGCAACGGCTTCTTGCGGGAATCCGCGAACAGGCCTTCCGCGGCAAGGGCCTGGCGCAGCCGCTCGATCCGGGCCAGGAGGTCGCCCAGCCCGACGGGCCGAATATCGCGCACCAGCATGTTGAGCCGGCCCGTCTTCAGCCAGAATTCAGGTTTCAGCAGCGCAACCACGCGCGATCCCCGCTCCAGCGGAAGGTTCTGGCGTTCCAGCACCTTGGTCCACACCGATGCCGGCAAGGACACCTCCGCGTCGACGTCCCGAAGGGTGAGGTAGGCGTTGCTGCCCCGGCGGTTCATTTCGATGACCTGGCCCTCCACCCACGCTGAAGGGGTCCGGTCGATATGCGCCTTCAGTTTCTGGGACAGCAACTGCAGCGGCCAGGGGTTGTCGGGGCTGGTCTCCGCCGCTGTGGCCGGCAGCGTGGTCGGCGGGGTACCGGGAAGGGACGCCTGCTCAGACATGCGGCTGCCCTTGCTGGGCTGGTACTGCGGGCATGGGGTCCTTCGACTGTTGTGGGCGGTCAATCAACCTTATCCATAAGGTGTAGCACCGGGGGCTGACAGCAGCCGCCCACTAAGCCTGCCTAGGATGGTTTTACCGCCATCAACCCCAAAGGACCTGCTGTGCGCACTTTTGTTTCCGCCATCGCCACCGTGCTTGGCCTCCTCCTGGCAGCCGTGGCAGTACCCGCCGTCTGGGTGGACCGGACCATCGTCCAGGAGGACGGCTTTGTCCGGCTCGCCGCACCCCTGGGCAGGGACTCCGACTTCCAGAAGAAACTGGCCTCGGCCGCGGTGGGGACCATCGATACCGGGGCGGTCCCGGGTTTCCTGTCCGGCCTGGTCGAGCCCATGCTGGAGAAGGCGGCGGAGTCCCTGACCGGGCTGCCCGGCTATCCTGCAGCCTGGGAGGAAACGCTGCGAAGGAGCCACCGCCTGAGCTTTCCGGGCCAGGCCGCGGAGGCTGCCGGAGGCGCCGGCGCCTCGACGCTGACCCTCGACGTGGCACCCCTGGTTGCCCTCGGCTCCGGGGAGATTTCCCGTGCCACCGGCCTGCCCCTCGATCCGCCGGCGCAAACGCTGATCAACGTGGGCCAGCCCGCGCAGCGGCAATGGGCCGAGCAGCTGGCCACCTACGCGCCCATGGGCTACATCCTGGCCGTTGGTGCCGCCGTCGCGTTCCTGCTGGCGCTCGTTGCGGCACGCCGCCGCTGGACCGTGTTCATGGCCACGGGAGTGGGGGCGTTGGCTGTGGCAGCCCTCTGGGCGCTCGGTTCGCAACTCGGCACCGGGCGGGCAGCCGCCACGGATACCGGCAACGCGGTGGCCAACATGTTCCGGGACGAATTCGTGGCCGCGGCTGCCGCGGACTTCCAGGCCTGGACCGCCGCGGCCGCCATCAGCGGCGGGGTCCTGGTGGCAGTGGGCATTGTGACGTTGTTCGCAGGCCGGAGACGGCCGCGGACGAGCCGGTAGCATGGAGCAATGACCTCCTCGGCTGTACCCCTTTCGATGCCCACCATTCCCCGCAGGCGCCGCTCGCCCGAGGACGTGGCCGCCGCAGCCCCCGTCAGCGGAGCCAAGAAAGTCCTGCTCGCCGCACCCCGCGGATACTGCGCGGGAGTGGACCGGGCTGTGATCGCCGTCGAAAAGGCGCTGGAACACTACGGGCCGCCGGTCTATGTCCGGAAGCAGATCGTGCACAACGTCCACGTTGTCAGCTCGCTTGAGGAAAAAGGGGCCATCTTCGTTGACGAAACGGACGAGGTCCCGGAGGGCGCCCTGGTGATCTTCTCCGCGCACGGCGTGTCACCGGCCGTGGTGGAATCCGCGGAAAGCCGCGGGCTGCGCACCATTGACGCCACCTGCCCGCTGGTCACCAAGGTGCACAAGGAAGCCGTCCGCTTCGCCAAGGACGATTTCGATATCCTCCTGATCGGCCACGACGGCCATGAGGAAGTCGAAGGAACCTCCGGCGAGGCTCCCGAACACATCCAGATCATCAACGGCCCGCACGAAGTGGACAAGGTCACCGTCCGTGACCCGGAAAAGGTCATCTGGCTCTCGCAGACCACCCTCAGCGTGGACGAAACCATGGAGACCGTGCGGCTGCTGAAGGAACGGTTCCCCACCCTGCAGGACCCGCCCAGCGACGACATCTGCTACGCCACCACCAACCGCCAGGTGGCAATCAAGAAAATCGCGCCCCAGGCAGACCTCGTCATCGTGGTGGGTTCGGCCAACTCCTCGAACTCCGTGCGCCTCGTGGAAGTCGCCCTCGAGTACGGTGCCAAAGCCTCCTACCGCGTCGACTTCGCGAACGAGGTGGACGAGTCCTGGTTCGAGGGCGTAGCCACCGTCGGAGTCACCTCGGGGGCTTCCGTTCCCGAGGTCCTGGTGCAGGATGTGCTGCGGCTGCTTGCCGACTACGGGTACGGCGCCGTGGAGGAGGTCGTCACCGCCGAGGAAGACCTGCTCTTCTCCCTGCCCAAGGAGCTGCGCGCAAGCCTGAAGCAGGCCGGCGATGTCAGCCGTGCCCTGGGCGGCCGCAGGCCCCGCAGCTGATCCGGCCGCGCTCCCGCCGCGCTGTGCGTAATACACGGGTGGGCCCGGCAGCTGGAAGCTGCCGGGCCCACCCCTGTAGTGGTCCCGTTTCGGGTGTCCTCAGGCGGCTTCCTCACCGCCCTGGAGTTCCGGGGCCGCCACCGCACGCGGCGTCACCTCCACGACCGGAGGCGTCACCAATCCTGAGTCCTCCAGCGTATTGAGTTTCCGGGCCGTGGGCAGGACGCGTGCTTCCAGCGTGCCCACCATGGCGTTGTAGCGGTCCACGGAAGTCTTCAGGGAGGATCCCAGCTTGCTGACGTTCTCGCCCAGTGTTCCCATCCGGTCATACAGCTGCCGGGCAAGCTCGAACAGTTCCCTGGCACTGTCGGTCAGCACATCCTGGCGCCAGGTGAAGGCGACGGATTTCAGTACCGCCAGGAGGGTGCCCGGCGACGCCAGGACCACGTTCCGGGACAGGGCGTGGTCAAGGAGCCCCGCATCCGCCTCCAATGCGGCGGCCAGGATGGATTCGGCGGGGATAAAGCACACCACCAGCTCGGGGGAGTTGCCGGGGATGTCCCAGTACTTCTTGCTGCCCAGCGAGTCCACATGGGACCTCAGGGCCTTGGCGTGCGCGGCCAACAGCGACTGCTGGGTGCGGCGGTCCTGGGCGGACAGCGGTCCAGGCCGTCCCGGCGCCTCCGGCCGGGATGTGGCACCCGCAGCCCCCAGGTCCTGGGCTTCCAGGTAGGAGGCCAGGGGCACCTTGGCGTCGACCACGATCTGCTTCTCGCCGGGAAGCTGGACCACCAGGTCGGGGCGGACGGAGGAGTCGCCTCCTGCGCTGTGCACCTGCTCGACGAAATCCACGTGCCGAAGCATCCCGGAGGCCTCCACCACGCGCCGAAGCTGCACCTCGCCCCACTGGCCCCTTGCGCTGTTGGACCGCAGCGCCGACTCCAGGGCGTGCGTGGACCTGATCAGCTGTTCATCGGAGAGCCGGGCTTCCTGCAGCTGCTGCGCGAGCTGGCCGTACTGCTCCACCCGGTCACGTTCCAGCAGCGCCACCTGCTGCTGGACCGCGGAGAGCTTCTCCGCCACGGGCGCCAGGGCGCGCAGCACGCTGCCGTCGTGGGACCGTGCCTCACCCAGCTCACGGTTCTGCACCGCCAAAAGCCGCCGCTCGGCGTCGGCCGCTGCCAACTGCGCATTCACCTCGGACAGCCGGGACGAGACCTCGTCGAAGTCAGCCTCCAGCGCATGCGAGTTCCGGCGCAGCCGGAAGTAGGTGGCCGCGGCACCGGCGAGTGCACCGAGCAGCAGCATGAAAAGGGCCAGAATCAAGGCAAAAGCATCCATGCCTTCACTGTTGCATGGGCCTCTGACAATCACCGGCAGTGACATTCGCAGGTACTGCTCCCGGGAGCCCGGCAGGTAGAATGAATCCTCGTGGCTCTTACTATTGGCATCGTCGGACTGCCCAACGTCGGCAAATCAACCCTCTTCAACGCGCTCACCCGCAACCAGGTGCTGGCCGCGAACTACCCGTTCGCCACCATCGAACCCAACGTTGGCGTCGTGAACCTCCCGGACCCGCGGCTTGAGAAGCTCGCCGGGATCTTCGGCTCGCAGCGTGTCCTGCCCGCGGCCGTCTCCTTCGTGGACATCGCGGGCATCGTGAAGGGCGCTTCCGAGGGCGAAGGGCTGGGCAACCAGTTCCTGGCCAACATCCGGGAGGCTGAAGCCATCGCCGAAGTCGTGCGCGTCTTCGATGACCCCGACGTCGTCCACGTGGACGGCAAGGTGGACCCTCGCTCCGACATGGAGACCATCAACACCGAGCTCATCCTCGCCGACCTGCAGACCATCGAAAAGGCCATTCCCCGGATCGAAAAAGAGGTCAAGATCAAGAAGCGCGAGGCCGCTGAACTCGCCGCCGTCAAGGCCGCGCAGGCAGTGCTGGAGCGCGGCGACACGATCTTCTCAGCCATCAAGAGCGACAAGCTGGAGATGGAGCACCTCAAGGAACTGGGCCTGCTCACGGCCAAGCCCTTCATCTACGTGTTCAATGCCGACGAAGCGATCCTGGGCAGCCCGGAAAAGCAGGAGGAACTGCGTGCCCTCGTGGCACCTGCAGACTGCATATTCCTCGACGCCAAACTCGAAGCCGACCTCGTGGAACTCGACGAGGAGGAAGCCCGGGAGATGCTGGAAATGAACGGCCAGGACGAATCCGGCCTGGACCAGCTGGCCCGCGTCGGCTTCCACACCCTCGGGCTGCAGACCTACCTCACCGCCGGGCCGAAGGAAGCGCGCGCCTGGACGATCAAGCAGGGGGATACCGCGCCGCAGGCAGCGGGGGTCATCCACTCCGACTTCCAGCGCGGATTCATCAAGGCCGAAGTTGTCTCCTTCGACGACCTCATCGATGCCGGTTCCATGGCCGAAGCCAAGTCCCGCGGCAAGGTCCGGATCGAAGGCAAGGAATACGTCATGGCCGACGGCGACGTGGTGGAGTTCCGCTTCAACGTCTAGGCAGTACCCGGCCGGGGATTTCCGGGGCATGGAGATGGCAGCCATACATCATGGCTGCCATCTGCTTACCCCGCCGGGGTGTCCCTCGCCAGGAAGATCAGCGCAGGTATTCCGGCGCATACTGCCGGGATCAGCAGCAGCAGGCCGTAGCCCGGAAGCACGGCGGACCCGGCGGCCAGCGCGATATTTGCCGCCAGGGCGGTCGTGATCCCGATATGCACGGACCGGCGCTTATCCCGTGGGTTGAAGAAACAGAAGGCACTGAGGCTGGCGGTGGCAACTGCGCAAGCAGCAACCGTGACGGCGATGATCCCGGCCGCGGGTCCGGGGGAATCCTTGAGGCGGTCAATGAGGGCCACCGGGACTGCGAGCATCCAGCCGCCGAGGAGAAATGCCAGGACGCAGCCGGCCAGCCGCCTCTTCGGCACCGGCTCCAGGGGGTTCAACTGTTCTGACGGCAGGTCCGCCTGCTGGACGTGGCGATGGGCTGCAGGTGGTGGTGGCTGTGACGGCCGTGCAGTGTTTTCAAGCATTTGTTCCCCCGAATGCCGTTGCTTGACGTTCATCCACCCTACATCCCGGCCGGCAGGGGGGATCCGATTCGGTGACGGGGCGGCAGCAGCAAGTATCCTGAGTTTGTAGGGCGCGTTCTTGCAGCCCGGTCCCCTCCGGAGAGGGAAAACACAAGGAGGCGGCATGCCGGTCCGGCGTCTGATGCAGTTGATCGTGGCCGCCCTCGCGGCTGCCCTGGTCCTGTCGGGATGCTCGGGCGGCAGTGCCCCATCCGTCGTGGTGGGGGAGGCCAAACGTGGCGGCAGCGTCACCGTCGCGGAGGTTAACGCCTTTTCCTCCTTCAACCCCTACAGCGCCAGCGGCAACACCGACATCAACTCTAAGATCAGTGCCGCCACCCACTCCGGCTTCTTCTTCCTCGACGACAGCTCGAAGGTGGTGCGCAACGATAAGTTCGGGCATTACGAGAAGGTCTCCGACCAGCCGCTCAAGGTGAAGTACACGGTCAACGACGGCGTCAAGTGGTCCGACGGCGCACCGATCGGGGCTGCCGACCTCCTGCTGAGCTGGGCGGCCGGTTCGGGCTATTTCGACGACGTCGATCCCGCCGCCGGCACCGGAACCAAATACTTTTCGGTGGCGTCCGACACCAGTGGCCTGGGCGGCACCGTGTTCCCCGAAATCGGGGGAGACGGCCGCTCGATCACCATCGAATATGCGGCACCCTACGCGGACTGGGAGGTGGCGTTCGACGTCGGAATGCCTGCCCACGTCGTCGCGGCCAAGGCGGGGCTGAATGACGAGCAAGACCTGGTCAAACTGTTTAAGGACACGCCCCGCGGCAACCCGAAAAAACCGGTGACCCGCCCGGAGTTGAAGAAGGTCAGCGACTTCTGGAACACCGGGTTCGACGCCAAGACCATCCCCGACGACCCGGCGATCTACCTGTCCAGCGGCCCCTACATTGTCCGCGACATCGTCCCGGGAGTCTCGATGAAACTGGTCCGGAACCGGGACTACGTGTGGGGGCAGGAGCCCTGGCTGGACGAGATCAACGCGCGCTTTACCGGGGGAGTCCCGGCCGCGGTGGCTGCACTGCGCAACGGCACGGCGGACATCATTTCGCCGCAGCCCTCGGCTGCGAACGACGACCTGCTCACCGCCCTGGCCGGGCAGGGTATCACCGTGGAGCGTTACAAGCAGGCCGGCTATGACCATCTGGACCTCAACTATTCGGGCCCTTTCGCTGACAAGGACGTCCGTGAAGCCTTCCTGAAGACCGTGCCGCGGCAGGAGATCGTGGACGCCGTCGTGGGAGGCCAGGTTCCCGATGCCAAACCGCTGGACTCGCATGTGTTCCTGCCCGGGCAGCCCAAATACGACGAGACGGTCAGGAACAACGGGTCCGCAGACTACGCGAAGGTCGATATTGACGCCGCCCGGAAGCTCCTGAGGGGTGCCACTCCCACCATCCGGGTCCTCTACAACCGCGACAATCCCAACCGCGCCAAGGCCTTTTCCCTGCTCCGCGATTCGGCGGCGCTGGCTGGATTCCAGGTAGTCGACGGCGGCCAGGCCAGCGCGGACTGGGCGGCATCGCAGACCCGCGGCGGCTACGATGCCGTCATCTCCGGATGGATCGGGACAGCCGCGGGCGTCAGCCGGATTCCGCAAATCTTCCGTACCGGTGCCGGCAGCAACTTCACCGGCTTTTCCAACGCCGACGCGGACAAGATCATGGAGCAGCTCGCCACCACCACCGACCTGGGCAAGCAGGACGAGCTGCTGGCGGACATCGACAAGCGCGTGTGGGAAGACGCCTACGGGCTGCCGCTGTACCAGACCCTGGGAACCACTGCCTTCAGCTCCCGGGTGGGCGGCGTCAAGACGAGCCCGGGCCCGCTCGGCCTCTGGTGGAACGTCTGGGACTGGCGGCTCGCCTGACCCGCTGAACCCTGCCGATTGTGCCGGGTGCCGGCTTTTGCGGGAACGTTCACGGAGCCGATTCGCCGTTCCGCTTACCGGCGAGTAGCATGTGACGTGCATAACTTCCATCCGGCAGCCAGGGTCTCCGAACGTGCCGGTCACGGTTTGGCAACGGAGTACCAGTATCTGGACTTCGTGCGGTTAGGCTACTCGTATATGTAGGCCACGTCACAGTGCATTACTGCGTCTGACCTGCGGGGAAGCACCAATTCCCGTTACATCTCCCACAACTCATAGGAGGCGGAATGCGTTTGACGCGCACTTCCAAAGCACTGGGCATCGTGGCGGCCGCCACGCTTGCCCTGACCGGGTGCGGCGCCGGCGGCGGCGGCAGCACCGACGGGGCCAGCACCGCAGCCGGCGACCCGAACAAGGTCATCACCGCCTACAGCAACGAACCACAAAATCCGTTGCTGCCGGCAAACACCAATGAGGTCTACGGCGGCCGCGTCGTAAACCTGCTTTTCGAAGGCCTCCGCAGCTACGACGCGAACGGCAAGGCGGTCAACGCCCTGGCCGAATCCATCGACTCATCCGACGCCCAGAACTGGACCATCAAGGTCAAACAGGGCCAGAAGTTCACCAACGGTGAAGCAATCACCGCCAAGACCTTCGTGGATTCCTGGAACTTCGCCGCCAACTCCAAGAACCTGCAGAACAACGGATTCTTCTTCGAATCCATCGCAGGCTACGACGACGTTTCGGCCGTTACCAAGTCAACGGACGCCAGTGGCAAGTCCACCAGCACCCCGGCACCGAAGGCGGACACCATGTCCGGCCTGGCCGCCACCGACGATTCCACCATCACCGTCAAGCTGGCCCAGCCCGAGGCCGACTGGTCCCTGCGCCTGGGCTACTCCGCCTTCTATCCGCTGCCTTCCGCAGCCCTGGCGGACCCCAAGACCTACGGTGAAAACCCTGTCGGCAACGGACCCTATAAGTTCGAAAAGCAGGGTTCCTGGGTCCACGACCAGTCCATCTCGCTGGTCAAGAACGCCGACTACAATGGCACCCGCCCAGCCAAGAACGGCGGCGTGACCTTCAAGTTCTACACGGATCCGGGCCCCGCATACACCGACCTGCAGTCCGACAACCTGGACATCACCGACGTCCTGCCGTCCAACGCTCTGAAGACCTACGTCAACGACTTCCCGGACCGCAACGCCACCAAGCCGGTAGCCACCGACTCCACCCTGAACATCCCCGGCTACAACCCGAACTTCCAGGGTGAAGCCGGCAAGCTGCGCCGCCAGGCACTTTCCTACGCCATCAACCGCGAAGAGATCGCCAAGGTGGTCTTCAACGGCACCCGCACCCCGGCCAAGGCCTACGCCCCGCCGGTCATCGACGGCTTCAAGGAAGGCATCAAGGGCAGCGAAGTGCTGAAGTTCGACGCCGCAAAGGCCAAGGACCTGTGGGCACAGGCTGAGAAGATCCAGCCGTACGACAACTCCAAGCCGCTCCAGATTGCCTCCAACACCGACGGCGGCAACAAGGAATGGATCGACGCCGTAGCCAATGGCTTCAAGAACAACCTCGGCATCCAGGCTGAAATCCAGCCGTTCGCCAAGTTCGCCGAAGTCCTGAACCTGCGCAAGTCCCAGCAGCTGCCCGGCCTGACCCGCGCCGGCTGGCAGGGTGACTACCCGTCGCTCTACAACTTCCTGGGACCGGTGTGGGCCACCGGAGCATCCTCCAACTACGAGAAGTACTCGAACCCCGAGTTCGACAAGCTCCTCAAGGAGGGCCTGGCCGCCAAGAGCACCGACGAGGCCAACGCCAAGTTCAACCAGGCGCAGGAAATCCTGTTCCAGGACCTTCCCGGACTGCCGCTGTGGGACCAGGCACGCCCGATCGTGTGGAGCAACAACGTCGTGAAGGCCGAAACCGGCTGGAACGGTGAAATCCTCTACTACGGCATCACCGCAAAGTAGTCCCAGATCTAACTTGCCAACAGGCTGATGGGGGTTCGGTTACCGCCGGGCCCCCATTGGCTTGCAACGGCAGGAAGGCACCAATGAACCCGTTTTATTCCCTTCCGGAAAGCAGGTGATCCTGTGGTCCGGTTTATCCTGCGCCGACTGCTCCAGGTGATCCCTGTCTTCATCGGCACCACGCTTCTGGTCTACTACATGGTGTTCGCCCTGCCGGGCGATCCCATCGCGGCGCTGTTCGGCGACCGCCAGCCACCGCAGGCTGTGATCGACACCCTGCGCAGCCAGTACAACCTGGACCAGCCGTTCTGGGTCCAGTACGGCCTGTTCCTCAAGAACCTGTTCACCTTTAACCTTGGCAACGACTTCACCGGTCAGCCCATCGCGGCAAGCCTGGCCCGGGTCTTCCCGGTGACGGCGATGCTCGCCATCGAGGCGCTGGCCATCCAGGCCATCTTCGGCGTGCTGTTCGGTGTCTTCGCCGGACTGCGCCGCGGCGGCTGGTTCGATTCCACCGTCCTGGTGGCGTCGCTGGTGGTCATCGCCGTGCCCACCTTCGTCCTGGGCTTCGTCTTCCAGCTCGTCTTCGGCGTGCAGCTCGGCTGGGCCAAACCCACGGTGGGCGCGAACGCCAACTGGGTCACGCTGCTGCTTCCGGCCGTGGTCCTGGGGCTGGTGTCGTTCGCCTACGTGTTGCGCCTTACCCGTGCATCGGTCAGCGAAAACATGAACGCCGACTACGTGCGTACGGCCACGGCCAAGGGCCTGTCCCGGCCCCGCGTGGTGCTGGCGCACATCCTGCGCAACTCGCTGATCCCGGTAGTGACCTACCTTGGCGCCAACCTTGGCAGCCTCATGGGTGGTGCCATCGTTACTGAAGGCATCTTCAATGTCCCCGGCGTCGGCAACAAGCTCTACCAGGCTGTCCTCCGCAGCGAAGGACCCACCATCGTCTCCATCGTCAGCGTGCTGGTGCTGGTGTTCGTGGTGGCCAACCTGCTCGTCGACCTCCTGTACGCCTGGCTTGACCCGAGGATCCGCTATGACCAGTAACAACAGCCACTTCGTGGCCCCCATCGATGAGACGCCGCTGCAGGCGACGGACGCGGTCAAAACCGACCAGGCCCCGCTCAGCCTGTGGGCCGACGCCTGGCGCAAGCTCCGCCGTCGTCCGCTGTTCATCATCTCGACCATCCTCATCCTGATGCTGATTGTCATCGCACTGTTCCCGGGGCTGTTCTCCTCGGTGCCGCCGAATGAGAACTGCGAGCTTGCCAACTCCGAGGGCGGTCCCACCGCCGGGCACCCGTTCGGGTTCACCTTCCAGGGCTGCGACGTCTACTCCCGCGTCATCCACGGCACCCAGGCCTCACTGTCGGTCGGCGTGCTCTCCGTGCTGTGCGTCCTGGTGATCGGCGTGACCATCGGTGCCCTCGCGGGGTATTACGGCGGCTGGATCGATGCCGTCCTCGCCCGGCTCGGTGACATCTTCTTCGCCCTCCCGCTCGTCCTTGGTGCGCTGGTGATCACCCAGCTGCCCCTGTTCCGCGAAAACAAGAGCGTGTGGACTGTGGTGTTCGTCATCTCGCTCTTGGCATGGCCGCAAATGGCCCGCATCACGCGCGGTGCAGTGATCGAAGTGCGCAACGCCGACTTCGTGACGGCGGCGCGTGCACTGGGTGTCTCCAAGTTCGGCGCACTGCTCCGCCATGTGCTCCCGAACGCCCTGGCTCCCATCATCGTGCTGGCCACGCTGGAACTGGGCGTGTTCATCGTTGCCGAAGCCACGCTGTCCTTCCTCGGCATCGGCCTGCCCCAGAGCATCATGTCGTGGGGCAACGACATCGCCGGCGCGCAGGCATCCATCAGGACCCGGCCGGAAATCATGCTCTACCCGGCCGCGGCCCTGTCGATCACCGTGCTGAGCTTCATCATGCTGGGTGATGCCGTGCGCGACGCCCTTGACCCGAAGAGCCGACAGCGATGAGAGATAAAGAGATGACAACTCCAGACGTCCGCATCGATGAGGCCGGGACCACCGGCGTACGGCCGCTGCTTGAAATCCGCGACCTCGCGATCACCTTCAAGACCGGCGGCGGCGAGGTCCAGGCTGTGCGCGACGCGCACCTGACCATCATGCCCGGCGAGACCGTGGCCATCGTGGGGGAGTCGGGCTCCGGCAAGTCGACCACCGCGCTGGCGGCCATCGGCCTGCTGCCCAACAACGGCAGGGTCTCCGGCGGCCAGATCCTGCTGGACGGCGAGGACATTGCGCATGCCAGCGAGCAGCGCATGATCGAACTGCGCGGAAACACCATTGGCATGGTTCCCCAGGACCCCATGTCCAACCTGAACCCCGTGTGGAAGATCGGCTACCAGGTCCGGGAAACGCTGCGCGCGAACGGCCGGCCCAGCGGTCCGGACGACATCGCCAAGGTGCTGTCCCAGGCAGGGCTCCCCGACTCGAAGCGGCGCGCCAACCAGTACCCGCACGAGTTCTCCGGCGGCATGCGGCAGCGTGCCCTGATCGCCATCGGCCTGTCCTGCCAGCCGCGCCTGCTCATCGCGGACGAGCCCACCTCGGCCCTGGACGTGACCGTGCAGCGGCAGATCCTGGACCACCTGGACACCATGACCACGGAACTGGGCACGTCCGTGCTGCTCATCACCCACGACCTGGGGCTGGCAGCCGAACGCGCCGACAAGGTCGTGGTCATGTACCAGGGCCGCGTCGTCGAGGCGGGCCCGTCACTGGAACTGCTGCGCAACCCGCAGCACCCGTACACCAAGCGGCTCGTCGAGTCCGCGCCCTCACTGGCCAGCCGCCGCATCCAGGTGGCCAAGGAACAGGGCGTGGAGGCAGCGGACCTCCTGGCACCCGCCGCGGAAACGGTAAAACGGGACAGCTTCCTGCAGATCCAGGACCTGCGGAAGGTGTACAAGCTCCGCTCCGGCCTGGGCAAGGCAACGGACTTCGCCGCCGTTGACGGCGTGAGCTTCGACGTCCGCCGCGGGACCACGACGGCGATCGTGGGGGAGTCGGGTTCCGGCAAGTCCACGGTGGCCAAGATGGTCCTCCAGTTGGAGAAGCCGACGGAAGGCAGGATCCTGTTCGACGGCGTCGACACCTCTGCCCTGAAGCCGGCAGAACTGTTCAAGTTCCGCAGGCGGGTCCAGCCGATTTTCCAGGACCCGTACGGTTCGCTGGATCCGATGTACAACATCTACCGCACCATCGAAGAGCCGCTGCGGGTCCATAGGATTGGTGACCAGGCGAGCCGGGAGAAGAAGGTCAGGACGTTGCTGGACCAGGTGGCGCTGCCCCAGTCCGCCATGCAGCGGTACCCGAACGAGCTCTCCGGCGGGCAGCGGCAGCGTGTTGCCATCGCCCGTGCGCTGGCGCTGGACCCCGAGGTGATCATCTGTGACGAGGCCGTCTCCGCGCTGGACGTGCTGGTCCAGGCCCAGGTCCTGAACCTGCTGGCCGACCTGCAGGGCAACCTCGGGCTGACGTACCTCTTCATCACCCACGACCTTGCCGTGGTCCGCCAAATCGCCGACCATGTCTGCGTGATGGAAAAGGGGCGCCTGGTGGAGACCGGTTCCACGGATGAGGTCTTCGAGTCGCCGAAGCAGGACTACACCAAGGCCCTGCTCAACGCCATCCCGGGTGCGAAGCTGATGCTTCCGCCTGAGGTCGCGTAGCGGACCAATGAACAAAACGGCTGGAGCCGGGACCCGGGCGGTCCCGGCTCCAGCCGTTTCTGCGTGTTCCCAGCCACTCCGCTTTCTTAGTCCTGCCGCTTCCTCAGTCCTGCAGCGCGCCGCTGGCACCCGGAACCGCGGCGAGGGGAGCCTGGTCCGGTGCCGTCGCCGACTTACGCTCCAGCCCCAGTTCGCGGAGCCTGCGCTCCAGCAGGCCGCCCAGCGCCCGGCGGCCGGCGGTGTTCATATGGACCGAGTCAGCCAGGTCCTTCGCCAGGCCGTACCGGGTCAGCCAGTCGCCCACCGGCACGAACGGCAGGCCATGCACTGCCGCCACGGAGCCGAGCAGGGCGTCGACCTCGCTGCGGCGCCCCCCGCCGTCGTCCTTTCCGCGGGCCAGCGTGCCGATCATCGCCACACGCGTTTCGGGGTAGCGGCCCTGCAGTTCGGCGATGAGCCGCTCCGCGTTGCCGGCAATCCGGGCGTCCGTTGCCCCGCTCGCGGCGTCATTGCCGCCGCCTTCGACCACAATCAGCGCCGGAGTGCCTGAGGGAAGCAGCCAGTCGCCGCGCTCCAGGGCATCGATGTAATTTCCCGTGGCGCCATTGGCAGCAACATACCCGGTGCCGCCCCGGCCGCAGAAGTACACGTTGTATCCCGCGGCGGCGAGGCCGAGACGGGGCCAGCCGTCCGCCGGTTCGGACTGGGAATCGCCGATCAACAGGACGGTCCTGCCGATGTCGGGCACGACGGCCTCGAGCCTGCCGTTGGCGGCATTCCGGACCGTGGAGGTTGCGCCTACCCCTGGCAATCCCGATGCCGCCGGCTTTGCGGCGGAGCCGGGCATGGCATTAGCCGGCAGGGCGTTGGCAGACAGCGCGGAAATCGGGGAGGGGTCGCCGCATCCGGTGAGTCCGGCAACGCCGGCCAGGCCCACAAGGGCGGCCATCACAAGGCCTGCGGCCCTGGCCCGGGCGGGGCGCGTGCGGTCCGTTGCTGGCGGCATCCTTGTCTCCGGCGGTAGTGGTCTACGTCACAGTAATCATGCCACGGTACATGGTTCGCCCGTGAATTTAGTCACAGTTCAGCTGGCCGGAGTCGCGACAGCCGGGGACGGCCGCCCGGGGGTCCGTGAAGGATTTAGGCCAATAAATGACGCACCGGCTAGCGGTTCAGGGTCGCTGTCGCGCCGTGGTGGGAGAAAGTTGTTCCGGGCTTAC
>NZ_JBTZSU010000017.1:0-81544 GCF_054890965.1 Arthrobacter sp. C152 | reverse complement strand
CATAATCGGTATCAACAAACATGGCACACTATTGAGTTCTCAAACAACAGACACATTCGAATATTCCCGGAATAATTCAAGCTAATGAATTCTCATTCCGTATTTCTTCGCTGCGATGTTTCAAGCTTATTTCATTCATATTCACTTTTGCAAATCCGCTTATTTCGGCAAATTTACCCGGTGGAATGAATCCGCCCAGCAAAATAGGAAGCAATTTCCATCACCCACGTTGCACGCGGCTAAGAATTGCTTCTTATCAGTTGGGGGTTTGTCACCACTCAGCGGCGGCGACTCAGAAAACAATACACGCCCCCCGGCAGCCGTGCAAATCGGCTGCCGAAAGGCGTGCATGCGGATCCGGAAGGTGCTAGGGAACCCGGGCTAGGGAACCGGGCTACGGAACCAGGACCTCAACGGTGGCAAGATTCTTCTTGCCCCTGCGAAGAAGCAGGTACTGCCCGTGCAGGAGTTCGGATTCCGCGATGACAGCTTCGGGGTCGAGCACCTTTTCGTTGTTCACGTAGGCGCCGCCCTCACCCACGGTGCGCCGCGCTGCCGACTTGCTCTCCGAGAGCCCGGACGCTACCAGCAGGTCAACGATGCCCAGTTCATCCACCTGGACGGTGGTGGACGGAAGTTCCGAGGTGGCGGCCTGGAGTGTCGGCTTGTCCAGGGCAGACAGGTCACCGTTGCCGAACAGCGCGGCCGAGGCGGCGATCACCTTTTCGGTCGCTTCCACCCCGTGCACCAGGGAGGTCACCTCAAAGGCAAGTTTCCGCTGCCCTTCCCGGGCGAACGGACGCTCGGCCACGGACACGGCGATCTCTTCGATCTCGGCGCGGCTCAGGAAGGTGAAGACCTTGAGCCGGTCCACCACATCCGCATCGGCCGTGTTGAGCCAGAACTGGTAGAAGGCGTAGGGGCTGCACATGCCGGCGTCGAGCCAGATGGCATTGCCCTCGCTCTTGCCGAACTTGGTGCCGTCCGAGTTGGTGATCAGCGGCGTTCCCAGCGCGTGCACGCTCTTGCCCTCCACCTTGCGGATCAGCTCCGTTCCGCTGGTGAGGTTCCCCCACTGGTCCGAACCGCCCGTCTGCAGGACGCAGCCGTAGTCGCGGTAGAGCTGCAAGTAGTCCATACCCTGCAGGATCTGGTAGCTGAACTCGGTGTAGCTGATGCCTTCATCGGAGCTCAGGCGGGAGGCCACGGCGTCCTTGCGCAGCATGGTGCCCACCCGGAAGTGCTTGCCCACTTCACGCAGGAAATCGATGGCGCTCAGCGGCGCCGTCCAATCCAGGTTGTTCACCATCCTGGCGGCGTTGTCACCCTCAAAGCTCAGGAAGCGGCTCACCTGGGCCTGGAGGTAGCCAACCCACTCCGCGACGGTCTCCTTGGTGTTCAAGGTTCGTTCCGCCGTCGGACGCGGGTCGCCGATCATGCCGGTGGAACCGCCCACCAGTCCCAGCGGCTTATGCCCTGCCAGCTGGAGCCGCCGCATCACGAGCAGCTGGACCAGGTTGCCCAGGTGCAGGCTCGGGGCGGTGGGGTCGAAGCCGCAATAGTAGGTGACCGGCCCGTTGGCGAGGAGCTTTTCGAGCTCGGCTTCGTCAGTGGAGACATGGACCAGGCCACGCCACTTCAGCTCCTGCCAGATGTTGGCAAAAGTGGGGTCGTTGCGCTGCGGTTCGAGGTTGTTCAGTTCTGGCACGCCTTCTAAGTTAGCAGGATCGGGCAGGGTCAGCGGGCGATTCCTGCGGGCACGGGTTCGGCCGCGATCAGGCGCAGCCGCTGGGTGGGCCGGGTCATGGCAACGTAGAGGTCCCCCACCTTGCCGTGCCGGTGGTTAAGCATCATGGACGGTTCCAGGACCACCACCCCGTCGAATTCCAGGCCCTTCGCCTCACGCGGGCTGATCACCACGATGTCCTGCTCGTAGCTGCCGGCGCCCGTGCCGATGCGGCGGCCGTAGGCGGCGCGGAGGGCTGCGGTGGCCTCGGGCAAAAGGTCACCGTCGGCAATCACGGCGAGCAGGCCGCCGTCGAGCGCTTCCAGTTCCTCAGGAAGCACCTCGACCAGGCGGCTGACCACCGCGCCGGGCGCCACTTCGTCAATGATGGGTGACCAGCGGCCCTCGCGGACGGCCTTGGGCGCGGACACCACAAGCCCCGCCGCGTTGGCCATCCGAACCGCCGCTTCGGCGATCTGCGACGGCGTGCGGTAGTTGACCGTCAGTTCTTCCAGCTGCCACCGGTCGCCGAACATTGGGGCAAGGGCGCCCTGCCACGAGTTGGCCCCGGCCACGGTGCTGGTCTGGGCGATGTCGCCAACGATCGTAAAGGACTTCAGGGGGCAGCGCCGGACCAGCAGGCGCCACTGCATGGGCGAAAGCTCCTGGGCCTCGTCAACCACGATGTGGCCAAACGCCCAGGTCCGGTCGCTGGTGGCCCGCTCCGCGGCGGTCAGCCGGGCGATACGTTCCTGGTTCTGCTCCACCAGGTCCTCGGCACTCATGAGGGCGTCCACACCCGCGGCTTCCATGTTGACCAGGGTCTGCTTCGCGTTGGCCAGGTCCCGCGCACGGTCGTGCTCCTGCTGCGCCAGTCCGCGGCCGGCGGCAGGATCCAGCTCGCCGAGCAGTTCAGCGGCTTCGTCGAGCAGCGGGACGTCGGCTTCGGTCCACGGGGCGTCCGCCGGGCGCAGCAGCAATGCGCGCTCGGCGGGCGTGAGGTTCGGGGTGCAGAACTCCAGCACCTCGGGCTTGCTGAAGAGATCGGAGATCAGTTTCTCCGGCGTCATGGGCATCCAGCACAGGTTCAGGGAAATCCGGACGTCGCGCGCGGTCCGGACGTCCTCGGCAAGGTAGGAGCGGTCCGCGTTGTTGCCGATGTTCCCGGCTTCAACGAGCTCGGTCAGCTGTTCGGTGAGTTCACGGAGCAGTATCTTGACGAACGTTACGCGCGCCTCGTTGTAGGGCTTGCCCGTGGCGCGGGCCCGTTCGCGGGCACGGCGGACCTGCCTGGGCGTCAGCGTCAGCTTGCGGCCGTCCACCTCGAGGATCCGGTTCTGCGCGGGGACGCGCATCCGGTTGGAGACGGCGTTGGCCACAATGGCGGCCATCTCCAGCTTGCCCTTCAATGCGGCGACGTCGGCGTCGGGTTCCGGGACCGCCTGGATGCCGGGCATGAGCCGGCCAAGGCTGGCCATCACGACGCCGGTCTCGCCCAGTGAGGGCAGCACCCGTTCGATGTACTTCATGAACGACGACGACGGGCCCACCAGCAGCACGCCGGCACTCTTGAGCCGGTCACGGTGGGTGTAGAGCAGGTAGGCGGCACGGTGCAGCGCCACGGCAGTCTTGCCCGTGCCCGGGCCACCCTGGACCACGACGGCGCCGGAGATGGAAGACCGGATGATGCGGTCCTGCTCCGACTGGATGGTGCTGACGATGTCGGACATGCGGCCGGTCCGCTTGGAGTTCAGCGCCGCCAGCAGGGCCCCTTCACCCTGGAGCGACTCGTCGTCCGTGAGCATCGCGGCGTCCAGCACATCGTCCTCGATGGCCTTCACGTCCCGTCCCTGCAGGATCAGGTGCCGGCGGCGGCGCACGCCCTGCCGGTCGAAGGCGGTGGCCTGGTAGAAGTGCCCGGCTTCGGGCGCGCGCCAGTCCACCATCAGCCGCTGCAGGTCCTCGGTGGTCAGGCCGATGCGGCCAATGTACTGGGCTTCGCCGGAGTCCAGGTCCAGGCGGCCGAACACCAGCCGGTCGTCCACGGCATCCAGCTGCGCCAGCCGGTCCTCGTACAGCGCGGCGAAAGCGTCACGTTCCGAAACGTTCTGCATGGTGCCCACGGCCCCGGCCCGGCGGACCTGCGCCAGCTGGCGGCGCTTCTCCTCGCGGAGCTCTTCGAGCCGGGCATACAGGCCGGCTACATACTCCCGTTCGTGGGCCAATTCGGCGTCGTGCATCAACGTTCCCCTATCGCGAAAGACAGACCGTCCATTCTACAACCATTTCAATTAACGCTGGTCACACGTTGCCGTCTCCGGTGCCGCGCCGAGTCCGCGGCTTCGCCGCCTTGTACTTCGAGACGGTGGGGTCCCCTGTGAGCCAGAACCGCCAGGCATACTCGTCCGATCCCCCGGCGCCGGCCACGCCCACCCGCGGGCCCGAACTGACGGGACCGCCGGGGACGGACGGAAGCTGCAGCCCGAACGGCGGGGCCAGCGCGTCCCGGCCGCTGTCCGCCGTCGTCAGTCCCAGCGCCTTGGCCAGGCGCGCCGGGCCGCTGGCAAGGTCGGCCGGGCTTTTCGACGTCGGGCGCCGCCGCTTCGCCAGCTCCAGGCCTTCCACGATTTCCCCGGCCCGCAGCAGGAGCGCGGACGCCACGCCCGCGGGACCGCACACGATGTTGGTGCAGTGATGCATCCCATACGTGAAGTAGACGTACAGGTGGCCGGCCGGGCCGAACATGGGCGCGTTGCGGGGCGTGGGGCCGCGGTAGGTGTGCGAGCCCGGATCCGGGTGCAGGGAATCCTCCGGGCCGAGGTAGGCCTCCACTTCCGTCAGCCGGACGGACACGGCGCCGTCCCGGGATTCATGGGTCAGCACGGCGCCGAGCAGCTGCGGGGCCAGCTCCCGGGCGTCCGCGGACAGGAACTCGCGCAGAGGTTCCATTGCCCCAGTGCTTTGGGTCATTTCATGACCTTACCCAGATAATGCCGGTTCCAGCTGCGTGGTTCAGGGGCTGCCACGGGACTTTCAGCATCCACGGCCATGTCCGATTTCCGCTAGAAGCAGGCACCGGGGGGTGGCAGGATGGAGGAATGGACTTCTGGCAGCGCTACCGGGCCATCGATGCCCGGGATCCCCGCTTCGACGGCCAGTTCTTCACGGCCGTCCGCACCACGGGGATCTACTGCCGGCCCTCGTGCCCGGCCCGAACTCCCAAGGCTTCGAACGTCACGTTCTATGAAACCTCCGCCGCCGCCCATGACGCCGGGTACCGCGCCTGCAAGCGCTGCCTGCCCGAGGCGGTGCCGGGCACCCCGGCGTGGAACGTGCGCCAGGACGTGGCCGGCCGCGCGATGCGCCTGATCAACGACGGCGTGATCAACCGCGACGGCGTAGCGGGGCTCGCCGCGCGGCTGGGCTATTCGCCGCGGCAGCTGAACCGGATCCTGACGCAGGAACTCGGCGCCGGTCCCCTGTCGCTGGCCCGGGCGGGCAGGGCCCAGACCGCGCGCACGCTGTTGGTGTCGACGTCGATGAAACTCGCCGACATCGCCTTCGCCGCAGGCTTCAACAGCGTGCGGCAGTTCAACGACACCATCACCGACGTGTTCGCCATGACGCCAACGGCCCTGCGCGGCACAGCGCACCACACCACGGGCGCTCACCGGAACGTCGGCGGCTCCAGCACGTCACTGGTCCTGAGCCTGCCGTACCGCGCCCCCTTCGATCCGGGGATCTTCTCCTTCCTCGCCGTCCGTGCCATCCCCGGGATCGAGGAGGGCACGGAAACCTCCTACGCGCGCACCCTCCGCCTGCCCCACGGCGACGCCAGGTTCCGGGTGGAGTACGACGACGGCGCGCGGGGGCGGCCGCTGACCCTCACCGTCGGCGCGGTGGACCTGCGGGACCTGCCGGCACTGCTGAGCCGCGTCCGCAGGTTGTTCGACCTCGACGCCGATCCGGAGGCCATCGATTCCGTCCTGGCAGCTGACAGCCGGCTCGCGGCCCCGGTGGCCCAGGCTCCGGGCATCAGGCTGCCCGGGGCCCTCGATCCGGACGAACTGCTGGTTCGGGCCATGGTGGGCCAGCAGATCACCGTGGCAGCGGCGCGGACCTCGCTGACCCGGCTGTCCGCCGCCGGCAGTCCCTGCAGCGTTCCCGGGGACGGCCTGGACCGGCTGTTCCCCACCCCGGCGCAGATCGCGGACGCGGGGCACCTGCTAAGCGGTCCCCGGAGGAGGATGGAGTCGCTGCTGCAGGCTGCCGCGGCCATGGCCTCAGGCGGGCTCGACTTCGGCTACGGCAGCGACCTGCCCGGCCTCACGGCCGCCCTGCTCCCCCTGCCGGGGGTGGGCCCATGGACCGTGGGGTACGTGGCCATGCGGGTCCTCGGCGCCCCCGATATCTTCCTTGCCAACGACGCTGCGGTGCGCAACGGCATCCGCGTCCTCGATAATGGTGGGCACGCCTTCAGCCCGGACTTCCGGGAAGCCAGTCCGTGGCGCTCCTACGCCACGATGCACCTGTGGCGGGCAGCGGCCCGGCCCCGCAAGACGTCCGCAACGACCGTTCCCGCGAAAGGGATGCCATGAAAGCGCAACTGTTGGAAATGTCCACCCCGGACGGACCGTTCACGATCCTCGCCCGGGACGGCGTGGTCCTTGCCTCCGGCTGGACGGAGGGCCTGGCTGGGCTGACCGGCCAGATCCATCCCGGGCTGCGGCCGGACGCGGTGGAGGAGGTGGCCGGCTTGGCGGGAATCTCGTCCGCCGTCGAGGCCTTCTACTCCGGCGAGCCGGCCGTTGCGATGGCCGTCCCCGTCCTCCAGCGGTCCGGCCCGTTCCGCGCCCACGCGTGGGACGTCCTGCGGGAGGTCAAGCCGGGTTTCCCGGTCACCTACAGCGAGTACGCCGCCCTGGCGGGAAACCCCCGCGCCGTCCGGGCCGCGGCCAGCGCCTGCGCCTTCAACGCCGCCGCCCTGTTCGTCCCCTGCCACCGCGTGATCCGCACGGACGGCTCCCTGGGCGGCTTCCGCTGGGGACTGCGCGTCAAGGAAAGCCTGCTGGCCCGCGAAGCCGCCTGAGCCCCCTTCCCCTCCCGCGGGTTGGCATTTAACGGCAATGCCGGGCGCCCGGACTGCCGTTAAGTGCCATCTCGCGGAGGGGCTGGGGCAGAACCGCTACTGGGGTTCGGGCATCGCCGACGGCCAGGGCAGCAGTCCAGGCAGGTCGGTGCTGTCCCCTGCCGCGGTGGCCCGCAGGCTGTCCAGCGACGGCGTCCGGCCGGCGAGCCAGGCGGCGATGTCCGTCACCATGCCGCTGACGACGACGGTGCTGCCGCCGGCCCCGAGGGTAAGCGGCGGAAGTGCCACGGGCTGCAGCACCAGCCTCGTACCGGCCGGGACCCGCGCGGCCAGGAAGTCGAAAAGGTGCGAGCAGAACTCCTTGTTCCACGTTTCCGGTCCCCTGCCCGTGCCCAGGTCCGAGGTGTGGATGACGAGTTCCCGCCAAAGCGCCAGGCCGGCGTCGAAGATCACGCCGTCGCGGAAAGCGATGCGGGTCTGCCACTCATCCGCTTCCAGCGCGTCAAAGGCGGCCAGCGCCCGCTGCAGCGAGGCCCCGACATCCGCCCGGTGCTGCCCAAGGCTGTGCCCGGCGGCGAGATCGATGGCCCGGTTGCGGCCTTCCACGCCGCCGTCGTAAAGCTCCACGGTTTCGCCGCGGCGTCCGTACTCCACTTGGCGCGCAAGGGCGTCGCAGATCCCGGTGATGTGGGCGAGGAGGTGCCCGCGGCTCCAGCCTGGCAGGGTGGACGGTGCCCCGGCACCGTCGGCGGGGATCCGGTCCAGCTCGGCCGCCAGGGCATCGGCGGCCTTATGCAGTTCAGCCAGCAGGGCGGCAGGAGTTGGAGAGCTCATGCCGCCAGCCTAGCCGAGGTGTCAGTCGAGGGGCCTGCCGTCAGGCCCGACACGGTGCCGGACGTGCTCCCCGTCGTTGCTGGCCTGCCAGAACTCGAACTCCGTGGGCTGGACGGCGTAGAGCTGCCACAACGGGTTGTCGGTGCCGTCGCCGCGCGGCCGCTCTGCCCAGTCCCGGGCAGATGCCTCCGCTGACAGCTGGACCACCGGCCCGGCCACCCTGACCTGGCGGCCCAGGGATGCCCAGAAGAAGTTCATGGCAGCCTGGGGCACGACTTCCAGTTCCCGGCCCTTTCGGGACGCCCGGGACGTGGCGAAATGCCAGCCGTCGCCGTCGATGTTCTTCAGGATCAGCATCCTGGCGGACGGCTGCTGCCCGGCGCTGACGGTGGCCAGGCTGAAGGCGTGCGGCTGCTGCTCCCCCGCATCCAGGGCCTCATCCAGCCACTGCTTGAAGAGCAGCGCCGGATCCTGCGGCGCTGTATCCGGGCTGAAGGCCGGCAGGGCGGAGGGAAAGTCGGGCAGGGTGCGAAGGAACTTCCGGAAGGTTTCGCTCATGGACCCAGCCTAGCGGCCACCTTAAACGCCGCGAGATGGCACTTCACGGCAGTGTTGTTGGAAAACATTGCTGTGACATGCCATCTCGCGGAGGGTGGAGACGGGGACCATCTCGCGGGGGTGTTACTTGGCGTACTCCCGGACGCCGGCAAGCTCGGCTTCCAGCGCGGCCAGCTGGCGTTCGACGGCGGCCGGCGCCGTTCCGCCCTGGGAGTTGCGGCTGTTGAGGGAGCCCTCGGTGGAGAGAACCGTGCGGACCTCGGGAGTGAGGTGCTCCGAGATCGCGGCGTACTCTTCGTCCGTGAGGTCCCACAGTTCCACGCCGCGGGACTCGGCCTGCTTGACCGCGGCCCCGGACAGCTCGTGCGCCTCGCGGAACGGAACGCCCTGGCGGACCAGCCATTCTGCGATGTCCGTGGCCAATGCGAAGCCCTGGGGTGCCAGGGATTCCATCCGCTCCGTATTGAACGTCAGGGTGGCGATCATGCCGGACACGGCCGGGAGCAGCAGCTCCAGGGTGTCGGCGGCGTCGAACACCGGCTCCTTGTCCTCCTGCAGGTCGCGGTTGTACGCCAGGGGCAGGCCCTTGAGCGTGGCCAGCAGCCCGGTGAGGTTGCCGATCAGGCGCCCGGCCTTGCCGCGGGCCAGCTCCGCCACGTCCGGGTTCTTCTTCTGCGGCATGATCGAGGACCCCGTGGAGTACGAGTCATGCAGCGTGACGAAGGAGAACTCCTTGGTGGCCCAGAAGATGACTTCCTCGGAGATGCGCGACAGGTCCACGCCGATCATCGAGCAGACCCAGGCGAACTCCGCGAAGACATCGCGGGACGCGGTGCCGTCGATCGAGTTGTGCACGGCAGAGAAAAACCCCAGGTCCGCGGCCACGGCCTCCGGGTCAAGGCCCAGCGAGGACCCGGCCAGGGCACCGGAACCATAGGGCGAAACCCCGGCCCGCTTGTCCCAGTCCTGGAGCCGCTGCACGTCGCGCAGCAGGGCCCAGGCGTGGGCCAGCAGGTGGTGGCTGAGCAGCACCGGCTGGGCGTGCTGCAGGTGGGTGCGCCCGGGCATGGCGACACCGTGGTGCGCTTTTGCCTGCTCCACCAGGGCGTCCACGGTGTCGAGCACGCCGCGGGCGATGATCCGGGCGTGGTCGCGCAGGAACATCCGGCCAAGCGTCGCCACCTGGTCGTTGCGGGACCGGCCGGCGCGGAGCTTGCCGCCCAGCTGGGCACCGGCGCGCTCAATCAGGCCGCGTTCCAGCGAACCGTGCACGTCCTCGTCCGACTCCGCCGGCAGGTAGGCGCCGGAGGCAACGTCCTCGTCCAGCTTGGTAAGCGCTGCAAGCATCCCCTGCAGCTCGGCGTCGTCCAGCAGTCCGGCTTTGTGCAGCACGCGGGCGTGCGCCTTGGAACCGGCGATGTCGTAGCGCGCCAGCCGCCAGTCGAAGTGCGTGGACTTGCTCAGCGCCGCGAGGGCGTCCGCGGGACCGCCGGCGAACCGGCCGCCCCACAGTGCGCCTGCGTTTGTCCCCGAGCGCACCCCAACCTCGCTTCGCTCGGCCGGGGACCCCTGCGCCCGTGGGCCCTTCTCGGTTTTCTGTTCAGCCACAGGGGCTACTTTCCTGCGACGCGGATGTCGCGGCCGGAGGCAACCTTGGCGGACATGCCCCACAGCTCGATGAAGCCACGGGCCATGGACTGGTCGAAGGTGTCGCCGGTGTCGTAGGTGGCCAGCGAGAAGTCATACAGCGAGGTGTCGGAGCGGCGGCCGTTGACGATGGCCTGGCCACCGTGCAGGGTCATCCGGATGTCGCCCGAGACGTACTTCTGGGTGTCCTCGATGAAGGCGTCAAGGGAGCGCTTGAGCGGGGAGAACCACTGTCCGTCGTAGACCAGCTCGGCCCAGCGCTGGCCCACAGTGGCCTTGAAGCGGGCCTGCTCGCGCTCGATCGTGACGTCCTCGAGGTGCTTGTGGGCGGTGATCAGCGCCATGGCACCCGGGGCTTCGTAGATCTCGCGGGACTTGATACCCACCAGGCGGTCCTCGACGACGTCGATGCGGCCCACGCCCTGGGCGCCGGCGCGGCGGTTGAGTTCCTTGATGGCCTGCAGCGGGGTGACCTTGACGCCGTCGATCGCGACGGGGACGCCGGCTTCGAAGGAGATGGTGACCTCATCCGGCGCCGGCGGGAATTCCGGGGTGGCCGTGTAGTCGTAGATGTCCTTGGTGGGGGCGTTCCAGATGTCCTCGAGGTATCCGGTCTCCACGGCGCGGCCCCAGACGTTCTGGTCGATGGAGTACGGGTTCTTCTTGGTGGTCTCGATCGGCAGGCCCTTCTCCTCGGCGAAGGCGATGGCCTTGTCGCGGGTGAGCGCGAGGTCGCGGACCGGTGCGATGCACTTCAGGTCCGGGCCGAGGGTCTGGATGCCCACTTCGAAGCGGACCTGGTCGTTGCCCTTGCCGGTGCAGCCGTGTGCCACGGTGGTGGCGCCGAACTCGCGGGCAGCCTTGACCAGGTGCTTGACGATGACCGGGCGGGAGATGGCGGACACCAGCGGGTAGTGGCCCTGGTAGAGGGCGTTGGCCTTCAGCGTGGGCACGCAGTATTCGTTGGCGAACTCGTCCGAGGCGTCGGCCACGTAGGCCTCGACGGCGCCGCAGCCCAGCGCGCGCTGGCGGATGGTTTCCAGCGATTCGCCGCCCTGTCCGACGTCGACCGCCACGGCGATGACCTCGGCACCGGTGGCTTCACCGATCCAGCCGATGGCGACGGACGTGTCCAGGCCGCCCGAGTAGGCCAGCACAATGCGTTCAGTCACTTCAGATGCTCCTTGTTGGGGTTTGGTTGGTTGATCGTCTTCAAGCTTATTGCCCGGCTTCTTCGGCCAGTTGCAGGAAGCGGGCAGCCAGGTCCGGTCCGCCCACCGGGTCGCGGGACACCAGCAGCACGGTGTCGTCGCCGGCGATGGTGCCCAGGATGGACGGCATCACCGAATGGTCGATGGCCAGGGCCAGGAAGTTCGCCGCTCCCGGCGGGGTGCGCAGCACCACGAGGTTGGCCGAGGCCTCCGCGGTCACCAGCAGTTCGCTGCACAGCCGGGCGAGCCGGGCGTCCAGGATTTCCTGTGTGACGCCGCTCTTGGCCGCCCGTTCACCGCCTTCGCCGGGGACGGCGTAGACCAGGACGCCCTCCTTCCCGCGGACGCGGACGGCGCCGAGTTCCACGAGGTCCCGGGACAGTGTG
Organism: Arthrobacter sp. C152; assembly: GCF_054890965.1. Taxonomy (NCBI): domain Bacteria; kingdom Bacillati; phylum Actinomycetota; class Actinomycetes; order Micrococcales; family Micrococcaceae; genus Arthrobacter; species Arthrobacter sp. C152. Next base: position 70,093 of record NZ_JBTZSU010000017.1, on the reverse strand, counting down.
GCCTGGGTGACCTGCACGCCGTCGTCCGCGAGCAGCGCCGCGAGCTCCGCCTGGGACCGCACCGACTGCCCGGTAAGGATCGCGGTGATGCGCGCCTGCCGGGCTGTCTTGGTGGCCGGACTGGTGCCCGGGGAGGACGGCTGCGCGGACACTAGAACGTGCTCTCCCCGGTGCCTTCGACCGGAGCGAGGCCCTCCACGAAGGCCAGGCCGGACTGGTGCATCAGCCATGCCATCAGTGCCTTTTGGGCGTGCAGCCGGTTTTCCGCTTCGTCCCACACGATGGACTGGGGGCCGTCGATGACGTCCGCGGAAATTTCGTAGCCCCGGTAGGCGGGCAGGCAGTGGAGCACGACGGCGTCATCCGCGGCGAGTGCCATGGCGTCCGAATCCACGGAGTAGTCCCGGAACAGCTTCATCCGGGCTTCCTTCTCGGCTTCCTGGCCCATGGACACCCAGGTGTCGGTGGCGACGACGTCAGCGCCCTGCAGCGCCTCCTTGGCATCGGTGGTGACCAGCACCGAGCCGCCGGTTTCGGCAGCGCGCTCCTTCGCCGCCGCCACGATGTCCCCGGCCGGGAGGTAGCCCTCCGGTCCGGCGATGCGGACGTGCATTCCGGCGGTGACCCCGGCGAGCAGGTAGGAATTGGCCATGTTGTTGGCCGCATCGCCCAGGTAGCTCATGGTCAGCCCCTTGAGCCCGCCCTTGTGTTCTTTCACGGTGAGCAGGTCGGCGAGGAGCTGGCAGGGGTGGTAGTCGTCGCACAGGGCGTTGATGACCGGCACCTTCGAGTTTTCCGCCATGGCCACCAGCCCCGAGTGCGCGCCGGTGCGCCACACGATGGTGGAGACCATGCGTCCAAGGACCTTGGCGGTGTCTTCCACGGATTCCTTGTGGCCGATCTGGGCCTCACCGGGGTTGATGACCAGCGCGTTGCCGCCCATGTCGGCGATGCCGGTGGCGAAGGAAACCCGGGTGCGGGTGGAGGTCTTGTCGAAGATCACGGCCACGGTCTTGCGGCCGTTGCCTTCGGCGGCGAACGGCTGGACGCTGTACGGGGCCGCCTTCATGCGGGCAGCGAGTTCCAGCACCTCCGCCTGCTCGGCGGGGGTGAGGTCGGTGTCCTTGAGGAAGTGCCGGGTTGCGGTGGTCACTGGGCGTCCTTTGCTGCTTGGAGGATTGCCGGGAAAGCGGTCAGGAAGGTGTCGGCCTGTGCCGCGGTCAGGATCAGCGGCGGGGCCAGGCGGATGGTGCGCGGACCCGGGCTGTTGACGATGAATCCGGCGTCCAGGGCTTCCTGGACCACGGCGGGCGCGACGTCGGCGTCCAGGTCGAAGCCGATCAGCAGCCCTTCGCCGCGGACCTCGGTGACGCCGGGGATGGCAGCCAGGGCGGTGCGCAGGTGCTCCCCCACGGCCTTGACGCTGGCGAGCACGTTCTGGCTTTCCAGGGCGTGCAGCGTGGCGAGGGCGGCCGCCGTCGCCACCGGGTTGCCGCCGAAGGTGGTGCCGTGCTGGCCCGCGGACAACAGCGACGACGTCTGCTCACCGAAGGTAAGCAGGGCCCCGATGGGGAACCCTCCGCCGAGGCCCTTGGCCAGGGTGATGGCGTCCGGGACGATGCCGGCGTCCTCGCTGGCGAACCACTTGCCGGTCCGGCCGATGCCGGTCTGGACCTCGTCCAGGATCAGCAGGGCGCCGGCCTTGCTGGTGGCGTCCCGGGCTGCCTTCAGGTACCCCGGGGGCAGCGGCCGGACCCCGGCCTCGCCCTGGATGGGTTCGAGGAAGACGGCGGCGACGGTTTCGTCCACGGCGGCTTCGAGCGCGGCGATGTCGCCGAACGGGATGTGCTCCACGCCGCCGGGCAGCGGCTCGAAGGGGGCCCGGTAGGCTTCCTTGGCCGTGAGGGCCAGGGCTCCCATGGTCCGGCCATGGAAGGCGCCCTCGAGCGCAATAATCTTCGTGCGTTTCGTGCCCCCGGAGCCGGTGTTGCGGCGTGCCAGCTTGAACGCTGCCTCATTGGCCTCCGTGCCCGAGTTGGTGAAGAACACCTTGGAACCGGCGGGCGCGTGGGCCAGTTCCAGGAGCTTTTCGGCCAGGGCCACCTGCGTGGGGCTGGTGAAGAAGTTGGAGACATGGCCCAGGGTGGCCAGCTGGCTGGAAATGACCGAGGTGACGAACGGGTGGGCGTGGCCCAGCGCGTTCACGGCGATGCCGCCGAGCAGGTCGAGGTATTCCTTGCCGTCGGCGTCCCAGACCAGGCAGCCGGCGCCGCGGACCAGGACGCGCTGCGGTGTGCCGAACACGTTCATCAGGGAGCTCGAGTAGCGCGACAGCCACTCGGAGCCGGCGTGGCCCTGGGTTTCGACAAGCTCGACCACCGGGTTCTTGGGTTCAACCACCGCGCTGTGCTTATTCATGCGTTCACTTCCTCGTCCGGGACAACCTGGGTGCCGATGCCCGCCGTCGTAAATGTCTCCAGCAGCATGGAGTGCGGCAGGCGGCCGTCCACGATGTGGGCCCGCTCCACTCCCTCGTCGATGGCCTTCAGGCAGGCGGCCATCTTGGGGATCATGCCCGATTCGAGCCTGGGCAGCATCTCCCGCAGTTCCGACGCCGTCAGGGAGGAGATCAGCGAGGACTTGTCCGGCCAGTTGGCGTAGAGGCCTTCGACGTCGGTCAGGATGACCAGCTTGGAGGCGCCCAGCGCGGAGGCGACGGCGGCCGCGGCGGTGTCGGCGTTGACGTTCAGGACCTGCCCGGTGGGCTGGAACCGGGCGGCCCCAACCGCGCCGTCACCGCCGTCGACAATCTCCGGGGCGACCGTGGAGATCACGGGGATGCGGCCGGCGTCGAGGATGTCCACGATGCCGGTCGGGTCGACGCCGACCACCTCGCCCACCAGCCCCAGGTCGACGTCTTCGCCGTCCACCACGGTGCCGGTGCGCACGGCGCGCAGCAGGCCGCCGTCTTCCCCGGACATGCCGACGGCGTAGGGGCCGTGGGAGTTGATCAGGCCCACCAGCTCGCGGCCTACCTGGCCGGTAAGGACCATCCGGACCACGTCCATCGCTTCGGGCGTGGTGACCCGCAGGCCGCCCTTGAACTCGGATTCGATGCCCAGCCGGCCCAGCATGGAGTTGATCTGCGGGCCGCCGCCGTGGACCACCACGGGATGGATGCCCACGTGGTGGAGGAACACGATGTCCTCGGCGAAGGCGCGGCGCAGCTCGTCGTTGACCATGGCGTTGCCGCCGTATTTGATCACCATGGTGGTGCCGGCGAACCGCTGGATCCACGGCAGGGCCTCGATCAGGGTTGCCGCCTTGTCCTGGGCGGCGGACATGCTGGTGGTTTCACGCGTCTGGGTGTTCATGCTGTCACTTTCCGCAGCGGGTGCCTGGCCCGCCGCCGGCCTAGCTGGAGTAGGCGCTGTTCTCGTGGACGTAGTCATGGGTGAGGTCGTTCGTCCAGATCGTGGCTTCGGCGTTGCCGGCCTGCAGGTCGATCTCCACCAGGACCTCGCGCGGCTCCAGGTCCACCAGGCCGCGGTCGTCACCGATGCTGCCGTTGCGGCAGATCTGCACGCCGTTCATCGCCACGTTGAGCTTGTCGGGGTCGAAGGCGGCGTCGGTGGTGCCCACGGCGGAAAGCACGCGGCCCCAGTTGGGGTCCTTGCCGAAAATGGCGGCCTTGAAGAGGTTGGAGCGGGCAACGGAGCGGCTGACGGTTTCGGCGTCGGCTTCGCTGGCCGCATTGAACGTGCGGATGACGATGTCGTGGCTGGCGCCCTCGGCGTCGGCGATCAGCTTCCGCGCCAGCTCGGCGCAGACCTGGGTCAGGCCGGCGCCGAAGGCCTCGGCGGTCGGCACGGCACCGGATGCGCCCGAGGCCAGCAGCACAACGGTGTCGTTGGTGGACATGCAGCCGTCGGAATCGGCCCGGTCGAACGTGACGCGCGTGGCGTCACGCAGGACGACGTCGAGCATGTCGGCTTCGACTGCGGCATCGGTGGTGAGGACCACCAGCATCGTGGCCAGGCCGGGCGCGAGCATGCCGGCACCCTTGGCAATGCCGCCGATGCTGAACTCGGTGCCGTCGGCGTCGGTGCCGATGAACAGCGCGGACTTCGGCACGCTGTCCGTGGTCATGATGGCGGTGCCCGCCTCGGGGCCGCCGTCGGTGTTCAGCGCAGCGGCGGCAGCCTCCACGCCCGGCAGGATCTTGTCCATGGGCAGCTGCTCGCCGATCAGGCCGGTGGAGCAGACGAACACGTCCGTGGCCGAGATGCCCAGCACCTCGGCCACCTTCTCCGCGGTGCTGTGGGTGTTCTGGAATCCCGTGGGCCCGGTGCAGGCGTTGGCGCCGCCGGAGTTCAGGATGACGGCGTCAACGCGGCCATCGGACACTACCTGCCGGGACCAGTGCACGGGGGCTGCTGCCACCCGGTTGCTGGTGAAGACGGCGGCGGCGGCCTTGGACGGACCGTCATTGACGACCAGGGCGAGGTCAGGTTTTCCGGAGGCCTTGAGTCCGGCGGTCACGCCGGCTGCCCGGAATCCCTGGGGTGCGGTGATGGTCACGGGGCTACTCCCTGCAGGTTGAGGCCGGCGGTTTCAGGCAGGCCGAGTGCGATGTTCATGGACTGCACGGCGCCGCCGGCAGTGCCCTTGGTCAGGTTGTCGATCACGCAGGTGACGATGACCCGGCCGGCGTGGGCGTCGAAGGCCACCTGCATGGCCGCGTGGTTGGACCCCTGGACGGACTTGGTTGCCGGCCACTGGCCTTCCGGAAGCACGTGCACGAACGGCTCGTCCTCATACGCTTCGATCCAGGCGAGGCGCAGCTGCGCGGCGGTGATGCCTGCCTTGACCTTCGCGGTGGCGGTGGTCAGGATGCCACGGCTCATCGGGGCAAGCGTGGGCGTGAAGGAAACGGTGACCTTCTCCCCCGCCGCATTGGACAGGCCCTGCTCGATTTCCGGCGTGTGCCGGTGCCCGCCGCCAACGCCGTACGGGCTCATGGAGCCCATCACTTCCGAGCCGATGAGGTTGACCTTGGCCGCCTTGCCCGCCCCGGAGGTGCCGGACGCGGAAACGATCACGACGTCGTCGGGCTCCAGGAGATGGGCGGCGAACCCGGGGGTCAACGCCAGGAGGGCGGACGTCGGGTAGCAGCCCGGAACGGCGATGCGGGTGGCGCCCTTGAGGGCTTCGCGCTGGCCGGGAAGTTCAGGAAGGCCGTACGGCCAGGTGCCGGCGTGGGCCGAGCCGTAGAACTTCTCCCACGCCTCCGGGTCCTGCAGGCGGTGGTCGGCGCCGGCGTCGATCACCACTGTTCCTTCGGGCAACTGGGCAGCGATCTCCGCGGAGGCGCCGTGCGGCAGGGCGAGGAAGACGACGTCGTGGCCGGAGAGGTTCGCCACCGTGGTGTCCTCCAGGATCCGGCTGGCCAGTCCGTGCAGGTGCGGCTGCAGCTCCCCGAGCCGCGAGCCGGCGTTGCTGTGGGCCGTGATGGCGCCGATGGTCACACCGGGATGACCGGCAAGCAGGCGGAGGACTTCTCCCCCGGCGTAGCCGCTGGCTCCCGACACCGCAACAGAAATAGTCATGCCCCCGACTATACAGCAATAGTTATGCATTGCTACCGATATTTATGCATACGCTATTGCGGCGCTCACCGGCATGCCCCTTGCCGGGGCGGCGGGCACGGTCCCTAGGATGGATTTCGGCAGCCGGGCGACAGAAGCGCCCGGGAAAGGAGAGCAATGACGCACGCAATCGTCGCACGGCAGGCAGGCGGACCGGAAGTCCTTGAGTACACCGAAGTTGAGCGGCCGGTTCCCGGGCCGGGGCAGCTGCTGTTCCGGGTCGGGGCAGCCGGGGTGAACTTCATCGACACCTACAAGCGCAGCGGCACCTACACAGTGCCCTACCCCTTCATCCCGGGATCGGAAGCCGCAGGCACGGTGGAGGCGGTGGGCGAGGGCGTGACGGGCTTTACCGTGGGCGACCGACTGGCAACGGCGGAGGGCGTCAGCTGCTACGCCGACTACGCGCTGGTGGACGAGGAGGCCGCTCTTCCGGTGCCGAAGGGCCTGGACGTCTTCACCGCCGCCGCCCTTCCCCTGCAGGGCATCACCGCGCACTACCTGATCAATTCCACGTTCAAGGTGGAACCCGGCCATACCGTGCTGCTGCACGCCGGCGCGGGCGGGGTGGGGCTGCTGCTCATCCAGCTCCTCAAGGCCAAGGGTGCCCGGGTGATCACCACCGTGTCCAACGATGAGAAGAAAGCCCTCGCCCTTGAGGCCGGGGCGGACCACGTGGTGCGCTACGAGGGTTTTCCCCACCACGTGCGCGAAATGACGGGCGGCACCGGCGTGGACGTGGTGTACGACGGCGTGGGCCGCAACACGTTCGACGGTTCCCTTGCCGCGCTGCGCGTCCGGGGAATGCTGGTCCTGTTCGGGGCCGCCTCGGGCCCCGTCCCGCCCTTCGACCCGCAGCGGCTTAATGCGGCGGGCTCGGTGTTCCTCACCCGGCCCACCATGGGCCATTACCTGCGGGATGCGGCGGAGCGGCGCTGGCGCTCGGACGAGGTGTTTGCCGCCGCCGCCAACGGCAGCCTGAAGGTCCGGATCGGCGCCCGGTATCCGTTGAGCCAGGCAGCCCAGGCACACCGCGACCTCGAGGGCCGCAAGACCACCGGCAAGGTCCTCCTGGTTCCCTGAGTGGCAGTTCCCTGTGCAAGGGGCCGCCACAAACGGAAGTCCCCGCAACCACCAAAGGTTGCGGGGACTTCCGTTTGTGGGACTTGCTTAGCGCTGGACGGCCCCGAAGCGTTCGCCGGCCAGGGCCACGGCGCTTTCACGCGCGGCCGAGGCTTCGTCCGCGGTCAGGGTGCGGTCGGCGGCGCGGAACCGCAGCCCGAAGGCCAGCGATTTCTTGCCCTCCTCGATGCCCTTGCCCGCATAGACGTCGAACAGGGCGACATCCTCGAGCAGTTCCCCCGCGCCTTCCCGCAGCGCGGCGAGGACCTCGTCCGCCGGTACCTCGGCCGGGACCACGAGGGCGACGTCCTGGGTGGCCACAGGGAACGCGGAGATGTGGCGTGCCACGATCACGTCCGGCGCGGCCTCGAACAGGGCATCGGCGTTGATCTCCAGGGCGACGGTCCGGGCAGGCAGGTCCGAGGCCGCGAGCAGCTTGGGGTGCAGTTCGCCCGCGTAGCCCACCACTTCGCCCGTGCGCAGTGCCAGCTGGGCGGTCCGGCCGGGGTGGAACGCCTGGTGGCTGCCCTGGCTGACCACCAGGTCGACGCCGAGGACGTCGCCGGCGAGGCGGGCGACGTCGAGCGCGTCGGCCCAGTCCCAGGCGCGCGGCGTGTGGGCTGCGGCGGCCGGGGAATCATGGCCGGTGAGGATGGCGGCGACGTGGAACGGCTGGGCGGGGACGCCGTCGAACAGTGCATCCAGCACCTCGTCGGAGGGCTTAGCGCCCAACGGCGGAATCGACGCAGTTCCCACCGTTTCGCCGGGCAGGAACACCAGGCCGGACTCGAACAGGGCCAGGTCGCGGAAGCCGCGGGAGTGGTTCCGCTTGGCCACCTCAATCAGCCCCGGCAGGACCGAGGTGCGCAGGTAGCCGTGCTCCTCGCTGATCGGGTTGGCGAGCTTGACCGCGCTGCGGGCTTCTCCCTGCCCGGCCACGCCGAAGGTGTCGTTCGCGGCCTTGGACACGAACGGGTAGGACAGCACCTCGGTGAGGCCGGCGTCGGCCAGGGCCTGGATGAGGCGCCGGCGCTGCTGCTGGACGCGGGTAAGGCCCCGGCCCGGAGGGGCCACCGGAAGCGTGGCGGGGATCTTGTCGTAACCCACCAGCCGGGCGATTTCCTCGGTCAGGTCTTCCTTGGTCTCCAGGTCGTTGCGCCAGCTCGGCGGCGTAACCGTCCAGCCGCCGTCGTGCTTCACCACCGCTGCCCCCAGGTCCACCAGGGACGTGGTGATCTGCTCTTCCGTGAAGTCGATGCCGATCCGGGCGGCGGCGAAGCCGGCCGGCAGGTCGATGGTGACGGTTTCCGGGGCGGTACCGACGTCCGTTCCCGCGTCGTCGGCCGTGCCGCCGGCGAGCTCCACCAGCAGGTCCACCACGCGCTGCGCGGCGATGCCCGCCACCTGCCAGTCCACGCCGCGCTCGAAGCGCTTGGACGCTTCCGAAGGCAGCTTGTGCCGCCGCCGGGAACGGCCGATCGATACCTCGTCGAAGTGGGCAGCCTCAACCAGGATGTTCGACGTCGAATCCCCCACCTCGGTTGCGGCGCCACCCATCACGCCTGCGATTCCGATGGCACCGGAGTCGTCGGTGATGAGCAGGTCCTCGGCGTCAAGGGTGCGTTCCTTGCCGTCCAGCGTGGTGATCTTCTCGCCAGCGGCGGCACGGCGCACCACGATGTCGCCCGAGAGCGTGTCCAGGTCGTAGCAGTGCGTGGGCTGGCCGAGCTCGAGCATGACGTAGTTGGAGATATCCACCGGCAGGGAGATGGAGCGGATGCCTGCCAGGCGGAGCCGCGAGACCATCCACGGCGGGGTGGGCCGGGTGGCGTCCACGCCGCGGACCGTGCGGGCCACGAAGCGGTCGCAGCCGGGCTTGCCGTAGATGGGCGCGTCGTCGTTGAGCTTGACGCCGTAGCCGCCGGAGAGTTCCGCCGGGGCCTGGACCTTGCCGGCCGGGTCCGTGAAGGCGGTACCCGTGGCGTGCGCGTATTCCCGGGCCACGCCGCGGATGGAGAAGGCGTAGCCGCGGTCCGGGGTGACGTTGATTTCCGCCGCCTGGTCATACAGGCCCAGCAGTTCCATCGCGTCGGTGCCCACTTCCGGGTCCAGCCCGATGCGGGACAGCACCAGGATGCCGTCGTGGTCCTCACCGATGCCCAGTTCGCGGACGGAGGCGATCATTCCGGCGGAAAGGTGGCCGTAGGTCTTGCGTGCGGAGATGTGGAAGTCGCCCGGCAGGACGGCGCCGGGCAGGGTGACCACCACCTTGTCGCCCTCCACGAAGTTGTGGGCGCCGCAAATGATGCCCTGGACACCGGAGGGATCGATGCCCTTGCCGGTGAGCGTCTGCTCCTGCCCTTCGGGGACCACCCGGACCTGGCACCAGTTGATGGTCTTGCCGTTGGTCTGGGGTTCCTTGACCAGGCTGAGGACCTGGCCCACCACGACGGGGCCCTGCAGGGTGTCCGTGGGGCGGTGGACCGCCTCCTCCTCGAAGCCGACCTTGACCAGTTCCGCCATGACGTCTTCGGCCGTGGCACTGGCCGGTACCGCTGCGAATTCACGCAGCCAGGAAAGTGGGATACGCACTGTTAGATCTCCATCCCGAAGTGCTCGCTGAAACGTACATCGCCTTCGATCATGTCGCGCATGTCCCCCACCTCGTTGCGGAACATGAGGGTGCGCTCGATGCCCATGCCGAAGGCAAAACCTGAGTAGACCTCCGGGTCGATGCCGGCGGCGCGCAGGACGTTGGGGTTGACCATGCCGCAGCCTCCCCACTCGATCCAGGCCGGCCCGCCCTTGGCGCCGGGGTGGAAGATGTCCAGTTCGGCGGAGGGTTCGGTGAAGGGGAAGTAGTTGGGGCGCAGCCGGATCTGGGCTTCCTCGCCGAACATCTGGCGGGCGAAGTGCTCCAGGGTGCCGCGCATGTCCGCCATGCTGAGGTTCTTGTCGATGGCCAGGCCCTCGAACTGGTGGAAGACCGGGGTGTGGGTGGCATCGAGTTCGTCGGTGCGGAACACCTTGCCGGGGCACAGCACGTAGATGGGCACCTCGCGTTCCAGCATGGAGCGGACCTGCACCGGGGAGGTGTGGGTGCGCATGAGCAGGTGGGCTTCGGGGGGCTCCACGAAGAAGGTGTCCTGCATTTCGCGGGCGGGGTGGTCGGGCTTGAAGTTCAGGGCGTCGAAGTTGAACCACTCCGATTCCACTTCGGGGCCTTCGGCGATTTCCCAGCCCATGCCCACGAAGATGTCCGCCACGCGGTCCTGCAGCGTGGACAGGGGATGGCGGGCGCCGGCGCGGCGGCGGCGGGGCGCGGCGGTGACGTCAACGGTTTCCTCGAGGAGGATCCGCGCGTCGTTTTCGGCCTCCAGGACGGCGGTGCGGTCCGCGAGCGCCTTGTTGACCCGGCCGCGCGAGGCGCCCATCAGCTTCCCGGCGAGCGCCTTCTGCTCCTTGGGCAGCCGGCCGATCTCGCGGTTGGCCAGGCTCAGCGGCGACTTTTCACCGGTATGGGCAAGCCTCACCGCCTTCAGCTCGTCAAGGGTGGCCGCACCGTCGATGGCGGTGAGGGCCTGGTCTACAGCGGCGTTGATGGCGGCCTCATCCGTGGGGTTCGGGATGGCGGCGCCCGGCAAAGTTTCAGTCATCTACTGTTCTTAGCTACGAGTTGTGGCTGCCGGCGGGCGGGGCGGCCACGCGCGGTTTCCCACGCTGCACGTCCGTCGCTGGCAGGTCATGGATGAATGCCCTGAACGTCAGTTCATTCAATGACCAGGTCAGGGCTCGCCGGCAGGACCGGCGGCCACTGCCCTCCAGTCTAGTTGAAGCCTCCGGCTACCATGGCCTCATGACTTTGCGGCAGAGCCCGGGTTCCCGGTCTCGGACGACGACGGCCCGGCGGCTCAGGCAGGCGGCGAACCTGCTGAACGGGAGCACCGTGGCGGGGCTCGCCGTCGCCCTCGCCGCCCGCACCCGGATCAGCCGCGGCCCCCGCGGGCTGGTGATCGCCGCCGGTTACCGCTGGCCCCTGCCCTTCGCCCAGGCCTACACGCTGGGCAACGTGGTGTTGTGCCGCGGCACGGCCGAAGAGCTCCTGTCCCGGCCGGCCCTGCTTGGCCACGAGGAGAAGCACTGCAGCCAGTACGCGTTGTGCCTGGGCCTGCCTTTCATTCCGCTGTACCTCGCGGCGGCAGGCTGGTCCGTCCTTCGCAGCGGGAATCCGGGGACCGCGAACTTTTTCGAACGCCGCGCGGGCCTTGCCGCGGGCGGCTACCCTGTTCATCCGGGAAGGCGGGCGTGATGCGCGATGCCGAAGGAACGCCCGGGACAGTCACCGTCACCGGTACGGGCTGGGCCGAGGCGCCGCCCGATGTGATGCTGGTGGCGATGGGCGTGGAATGTCGCGCCGAATCGGTTGAGGACGCATATTCGGCGGCCGGAACCAGCTTGGCGGCCATGACCGCCCTTCTCCGCAGCCGGGGCGTGGCGGGGGCGGACATCCGCACCGCGGCCCTCACCGTCCGGGCCGACGTCGCCTGGCGGGAGGGCGAAGGCCAACGGGTGGTGGGGTACGTCGCTGCCAGCAGCCTCTCAGTCAGGCTGCGCGGGATCGCCCTGGCCCCGGGCATCGTGTCCGAAGCCGTACGCGCCGCCGGGGATGCGGCCCGTTTGAACAGCCTGCAGCTCACGGTTTCCGATGAATCCGCCGTCCGGGCGCAGGCCAGGGATGCCGCCTGGCAGGATGCGCGGCGCACGGCGGAACAGTACGCCGCCCTGGCCTCAGCCACCCTGGGCCGGGTGGTGTCGGCGACCGAACTGCGGACCGCCCCCGGACCGGTTCCCCTCGGCGGGATGCAGCGGGCGGCAGCGGTGGAGAGCCTGCCGGTGGAGCCGGGCGAAAACCGGGTGGACGCCGGCGTCACCGTGGTGTGGGAACTGCTGTACTAGCCGGCCCGCTGCCGCGGCGGCCTTGACTTCTATTCGAACATGTTTTCGAATGGACACCATGAGATGGGATGCACAAGCCCTGGTCCAGGCTCCCGCTAGGGCAGAGACTGCCGCCGCAGCCCTGCTTCCGCTGTCCGGGCTGGTGCGTTCGGTGACCACGCCCGAGTTCGCCGGCATCACCTTCCACGAGGTCACTGCAAAATCAGTGCTCAACAAGGTACCGGCGGGCTCGCGGATGCCCTTCGAGTGGACGGTCAACCCGTACCGCGGCTGCAGCCACGCGTGCGTCTACTGTTTCGCGCGCAAGAGCCACACCTACCTGGATTTCGACGCCGGGCTGGACTTCGACAGCCAGGTGGTGGTGAAGGTCAACGCGGCCGAAGTGCTCCGGAAGGAACTGGCCAGGACGTCGTGGACCCGCCAGCAGGTGGCGCTGGGCACCAACACCGACCCGTACCAGCGAGCTGAGGGAAGGTACCGGCTGATGCCGGGCATCATCTCGGCCCTGGCCGATTCCGGCACCCCCCTATCCATCCTGACCAAGGGGACCCTGCTGGCGCGTGACATCCCGCTGCTCAAAAGCGCCGCCACCCAGGTACCGGTGGGGCTCGGAATTTCGCTTGCCACGACCGACGAAGCCCTCTCGGAGGCCGTCGAACCCGGTACACCGGGGCCACGGGCCAGGCTCAAACTGGTCACGCGGCTGCGCGAGGCCGGCCTTCCCTGCGGTGTCATGGCCATGCCCATCCTGCCGTGGCTTTCGGACAGCGACGAAGCATTGGATGCGCTCTTCGGTTCGCTGGCCGCCGCCGGCGCCACCGGTGTCACCGCGGGCGCCCTCTACCTGAAGCCGGGCACCCGCGAGTGGTTCATGAAGTGGATCGCCGCACACCACCCGGAACTGGCAGGCCGCTACCGCCGGCTGTACGGGTCGGGCTCCTATGCGTCGAAGGAGTACCGGAGCTGGCTGGCCGGCAAGGTCCGCTACTTCAAGGCGCGCCACGGCTTCACGCATTCCTCCGGCTTCAGCCACCGGGACCTGGACGATCCCCGCGGCGAAGAAGCGCAGTACCCCGCCGGTGTCATTCCCGATCCGGTCCGGGGCGGCTCCGGTGCTGCTTCAGCGGCAGGCGCGACGGCTGTGCAGGACTCCCTGTTCTAGCGGCCCTGGCTTACCGGGCGGCGTCAGCGGGACCCGTCCATCGGGGCGCCCACGGCGTCCAGCAGCGCCTCGACAATCGGGTAGTCGGCCGGGATCCAGGGCAGGCCGAGGACCGCGCCGCCGTCCTTCAGATCCACCCACCGCAGTTCATCATGGTCTTCGAGGGGCAGCGGCTCACCCCCGGTGATCTCCGCAAACCACACGCGCATGCTGGCCCGTTCGTTCAGCGGCCAGCCGGCGCCGGTCCCGGAGGGCAGCTCCGGCCCCAGCCTGGCACCGATGCCGAGCTCCTCCGCGAGCTCGCGGACCAGGGCGGCCTCGGGTTCCTCGCCCGGCTCCACCTTTCCGCCGGGAAACTCCCACAGCCCCGCCAGATGTTCCGGCGCGCTCCGCCTGGCCACCAGCAGGGCCGCCGGCTCCGCCAGGTTGTCCACCACGGCTCCGCCCACCACCTGTATCAGTCCAGTCACCGCCCCATTGTATGGGCGACAATGGAACGTCCCGGGACACCACCTCGCCGGCAACAGATTTTGCCTGCAGGGCTGCCAGCGTGCCCGGACCTTCTGCCCCACTGCCGTGGCAGCCGCCCCGTTTCCAGTTCCAGCAGTCGAAAAGCAGGCATATGAGCAGCGTCCTCCAATCATCCACGGCAGCATCCACCAAGACCCCCGGCGTCGGCATGGCCATCTTCGCCCTCGCCATGGGTGGCGTGGGCATCGGCGTCACCGAATTCACCATGATGGGCCTGCTGAAGGAAGTGGAGCAGGGACTGGCCATCAGCACCCCCGAAGCCGGGCACCTGATCTCCGCCTACGCGCTGGGGGTGGTGGTCGGCGCTCCCCTGCTGGCTGCCGTCGGCGCGAAACTGCCGCGCAAGCGCCTGGCCCTGGGGCTGCTGCTCTTCTTCACGCTTGCGAACCTCAGCTCGTTCGCAGCACCCGACTACGGCACGATGCTTGCCTCGCGTTTCGCCGCCGGCCTGCCGCACGGCGCGTTCTTCGGCGTGGCCGCGGTGATCGCCGCGTCCCTGGTCCCACCCACGCGGCGCGGCTGGGCCATCTCCATGGTGATGGCCGGCCTCAGTGTCTCCAACGTCGTGGGGGTTCCGTTCGCCACATGGCTGGGCCAGACGTACGGCTGGCGTCTCTTGTTTGTCCTCGTCGGAACGATCGGCCTGCTGGCCATGGTGCTGGTGTGGCGGTTCGTGCCGTTCCACCAGGCGCACCCCGATGCGAGCATCAGGCGCGAACTCGGGGCGCTCAAACGCCTGCAGGTCTGGCTGGCCCTGCTGGTCGGCATCGTGGGCTTCGGCGGCTTCTTCGCCACGTACACCTACATCGCCCACACCATGACGGTGGTCGCGGGCATCCCGTCGGCGCTGATTCCGCTGGTGGTGGCGCTGTACGGGCTGGGCATGGTGGCCGGCAACATCGTTGGCGGCCGGCTGGCGGACAAGTCAGTAATGGGAACGCTGTACCGCGTCCTTCCTGCCATCGCCCTGGCCCTGGTGGCCTACGCCGTGGCAGCGCATTGGGCCTGGAGCGCGTTCACCATGGTGTTCGTCGTGGGGGCGGCCGGGTCCATGCTCGTCCCGGCACTGCAGACCCGGCTGCTGGACGCCTCGCCGGACGCGCCCTCGCTGGCATCGTCACTGAACCACGCCGCGCTCAACGTCGCCAACGCCCTGGGCGCCTTCCTCGGCGGCATCGTGATTTCCCTCGGGTGGGGATTTGTCGCCCCCGCGCTGGTAGGTGCCGTTCTGGCCATCCTGGGCTTCGGCGTCGCGCTTCTGAGCGGACTGCTGGAACGCAAAAAGCCGCTGGCCGCCTGACCGCCCCGCTTTCCGGGGACTGGATTCGGCGGCCAACGGCCTCGACGCTAGCGTTGCGGTTCCCCTAAGCGCGGGGAGCGGCGACGGCGGGTTCCTGCCCCGCGCCGTCGGCGGCGGTACGGTGCAGGTCGGGCTCGAGGTAGATGACCCGGGCGATGGGGACTGCGGCGCGGATCCGCTCTTCTGTGCCGTCGATGGCCCGGGCGATCTCCTCGCCCGTGGCCGTCCTGCTGACGGCGATCTTGGCCGCCACCAGCAGTTCCTCGGGCCCAAGGTGCAGGGTCTTCAGGTGGATGATCCGGCCCCCGTCGGATTCGATGGCGCCCCTGATCCGCAGGACGTCTTCCCTCGTGGCGGACTCGCCCAGCAGCAGCGACTTGGTCTCCAGGGCCAGGACCACGGCAATGGCCACCAGCAGGAGGCCGATCATGGCGGTGCCGGCGGCATCCCACACGCCATTGCCCGTCAGCAGCGTCAGGCCCACGCCGATGAGCGCGAACACCAGGCCAAGCAGGGCGCCGAAGTCTTCGAGCAGGATCACGGGGAGCTCGGGCTGCTTGGCGCTGCGGACGAACTTTACCCACGACTGCTGGCCGCGGGAGTGGTTGGATTCGATGATTGCCGTCCGGAACGAAAAGGACTCGGCGATAATGGCGCCCACCAGCACGGCCAGCGGAACCCACCAGAAGCCGCCCTCGATGCCGTGCGGGTGCTGGAACTTCTCCCATGCCTCGAAGAGGGCGAACAGGCCACCGACGCTGAACAGCACGATCGACACGATGAAGGCATAGATGTAACGCTCACGGCCGTAGCCGAAAGGGTGTTCCGGGGTGGCTGCCCGTTGGGCCCTCTTGCCGCCGAGCAGGAGCAGCAGCTGGTTGCCGGAGTCAGCCAGGCTGTGGATGGCTTCAGCCAGCATGGACGAGGACAGCGTCAGGAAGTATGCCAGGAATTTCATGACCGCAATGGTCAGGTTCGCGGCCAGAGCCGCAACAATCGCTTTGGTACCGCCACTTGCAGCCACCTGGGCTTCACCTCTTCACGGGTATACGGAAACAGTCGTCAACATGCGGGACCGATGCCGGCCCGCCCCATGAATACCGTACCCGCAGCGGCCACGCCATGCAGCAGCACAGCCGCGCGGCTACTGACTTTGCGGGGTGCTTATGTTAGCTTGAGGCTCATCGGGAGTATTAGTCCCGGTGATTATAAGGAGGAGACATGGGTTTTCTTGCTTGGATCATTTTGGGCCTGATCGTTGGGGCCATCGTTAAGGCCGTTATGCCCGGACGGGTAGGCGGCGGCTGGGTCACCAGCCTCATCCTTGGTGTTGTCGGAGCCATTGTTGGCGGCTGGATTGGCAGCCTCCTGTTCAACAAGGGCGATCTCGCCTTCTTCGACCTCGGCACCTGGATTCTCGCTATCGTCGGCGGCCTCGTTGTTGCCGGCATCTACGGAGCCGTTACCGGGCGTGGGAAGGCTACCCGCGCGCCCTGACCGCTCCGTCATCCAGTAACCAGTGGGCCCCGGAGTTTCCGGGGCCTTTCTTTGTGCCGGGGACTAAGCCTGTCCCGCGGTGGCCACGGCACGGCGCTGGGCCCGGGCACTGGCGTAGAGGCACACGGTGGCGGCAGTGCCCAGGTTCAGGCTTTCCGCGGCTCCGTAGACCGGCACGGCCACTCGGTGGTCAGCAAGCTCCAGCTCCTCCACGGACAGGCCCTGCGCCTCGTTGCCGAAGAACCACGCCGTGGGAGCGCCGAGGTCGTAGGCTGACCCGGGCCCCGTGCCCGTGAGCCGCCGCCGCGCGTTCTCGTCCTGCAGCACGTCAAGGTCCAGCTGGCCGTAACCGTCCGCTGCGAGGACGCCAATGCCGCGCGCGGTGCATGCCGCGGCCAGTTCAGCGGGGTCGGCGGCGAGGACAACAGGCAGGTGGAACAGCGAGCCGGCGGTGGAGCGGACGGCCTTGGGGTTGTAAATGTCCACGCTGGAGCTGGTGAAGACAACGGCGTCGGCACCGGCGGAGTCGGCAGCACGCAGCACCGTTCCTGCGTTGCCGGGGTCCCGGACCTGGCAGAGTACGGCGATCAGCCGGGGGCCGGCGTCGAGCACGTCCGCCAGCGCCACGTCCACGAAACGGCACACCGCGACGATCCCCTGCGGGTTGACCGTGTCTGCCATGGCAGCCAGGACCTCGTCCGTGGCCAGCCGGGCGTTTGTCCCCGCTGCGAGCTCCTCGAACTCCGGGAACCGGTCCAGGCACGCTTCACTGGCGTACACGTCAGTGACCACGCCGGGGGCTCCTTCGGCGAGGCGCTGCTGGTGGAGTTTGAGGGCCTCCCGGACCGCCTGCGGCCCTTCGGCGAGGAACTGGCCACGCTTTAAACGGGCCGGGCGCCCGGCAAGCTTTGCCACGTCCCTGACCCGATCGGCTCGGGGGTTGGACAGTGGTAAATCTTGCGGGCGCCCGGTTTCGTTCATATAAGAACTGTAGTAGCTGCTGCCACCAGTTCCTGAACGGGGCCCTTCGCGAAAGGGCGGTTGGCTGCTGCTAGGCTGCGGCGACCTTCTTGGCGGAGGTGTCTGCCGGGAGGGAATCCTTGGCAACCTGGACCAGCGCGGCGAAAGCGTTGGCGTCGGAGACGGCGAGTTCGGCCAGCATGCGGCGGTCAACCTCAACCTCAGCGGCCTTCAGGCCCTGGATGAGGCGGTTGTAGGTGAGGCCGTTGGCGCGGGAAGCAGCGTTGATGCGCTGGATCCACAGGCGGCGGAAGTCGCCCTTCTTCTTCTTGCGGTCACCGTAGCTGTACACAAACGAGTGCAGCAGCTGCTCTTTGGCCTTGCGGTACAGGCGCGAACGCTGCCCGCGGTAACCCTTTGCGCGTTCAAGAACAACCCGGCGCTTCTTGTGGGCGTTGACCGCCCTCTTCACACGTGCCACGTGCGTACTCCTTCGAAAATCTGATCCCAAGCATCTACTGCCGGTGTTCCGGCGGCCTGAGAAGGCTGTTTGGCAGGTGACGGACCGCCGGTCGGCGGCCAGTCAAAGAACTTGGAAATTAGATGCCGAGCATCTTCCTGATGACCTTGGCGTCGCCCTTGAAGACGATCTTGTCGCCGGCAAGGCGGCGGGTCAGGCGGGTGGACTTGTGCTCCAGGTAGTGGCGGCGGTTGGCCTGCTGGCGGCGCAGCTTGCCGCTGCCGGTCAGCTTGAAGCGCTTCTTAGCACCACTGTGGGTCTTCATCTTCGGCATGGGAACCGATCTCCTTACGTTTCTGCGGGCCCGTGGGCTGGCAGTTCTATCGCGCAGCGGCTCTTGCGGGCCGCATGCTGGTTGCTGACTGCCGGGGGGAAAGAACCTCCGGCAGCTGTGGACTAGTTGGTCTTCTTACCGGCCGGCTTCGGCACTGCCTTGGGGGCAGGGCGCGCAGCAGGCTTGGGCGCGGC
The DNA here is from genome assembly GCF_054890965.1 of Arthrobacter sp. C152. Taxonomy (NCBI): domain Bacteria; kingdom Bacillati; phylum Actinomycetota; class Actinomycetes; order Micrococcales; family Micrococcaceae; genus Arthrobacter; species Arthrobacter sp. C152. Next base: position 51,929 of record NZ_JBTZSU010000017.1, on the reverse strand, counting down.
AGGCCTGGCCACCGGCTTCGGCGGAGCAGGCACGGCGGCCGGCTTCGGTGCCGACGCTGCAGGTGCGGCGGCTTCCGGCTTGGGAGCTGCAGCAGGCTTTGCTGCCGGTGCGGGCGCCTTGGGGGCTTCCCGCTTCGGAGCTTCGGCGGCCTTGGGGGCTTCCTGCTTCGGAGCTTCCGTGGCCTTGGGGGCTTCCTGCTTCGGAGCTTCGGCGGCCTGTGCTTCAGCTGCGGGCGCTGCGGCAGCAGGTGCCTCGGCGGCAGCTGCCTCCGGTTCGGTCGAAACGGTGAAGCCCTCCGGCAGGAGGTCCGCCAGTGACTGCGTCATGGGGGTCTGGTCCTTGCCGGACGTGTCGACGCGTCCTGCGGCCTTGGCTTCGTTCTGTGCCTTGGCTTCGGCCCGCTGCGTGGCGCGGCGTGCTTCGGCTTTGGCTTCAGCCTTGTTCTTCAGGGGTCCGACCACCATGACCATGTTGCGGCCATCGATGCGGGGGCTGGATTCCACCACGCCGACTTCGGCGACGTCGTCTGCGAAGCGCTGGAGCAGGCGGATGCCCATTTCCGGACGCTGCTGTTCGCGGCCACGGAACTGGATCATGGCCTTGACCTTGTCCCCGGCGCCGAGGAAGCGCAGGGCGTGGCCGCGCTTGGTCTCGTAGTCGTGGGTGTCGATCTTCAGGCGGAAGCGGATCTCCTTCAGAACGGTGTTCGTCTGGTTCTTCCGGGCTTCACGTGCCTTGACCGCGGCCTCGTACTTGTACTTGCCGAAGTCCATCAGCTTGCACACCGGAGGCTTCGCCTGAGGTGCAACTTCAACGAGATCCAGGTCGGACTCGGCAGCCAGGCGCAGGGCATCCTCAATGCGGACGATTCCTACCTGTTCACCTGCAGGGCCGACCAGCCGCACCTCGGGGACGCGGATACGCTCATTGATTCTTGGCTCGCTAATGTTAAAGCTCCTGTGTTTGTTGTTGTTTTCCGGCAAATAGAGAAGGCCCCCAATTGCCGGAGCAATCGAAGGCCTCGATAGGTGTGGTGGCGCCACCCATTACTGGATGCACCTGCATGGTTCCGGAACACGTCCGGCCCATGGCCCAACCTGGTACCCGGCAACCTTGGGTCCATGAACGGTTCCGGGGGGAACCTTCAGGACAACGGCCGACGCGGGTGGGAGAGAACTCCGCTTGCAAACTGCATGCCATTCTACAGAAAAAATTCCCGCCAACGCCGCGAAGCGCTGCTGGGAACCTGATTGTTCGGGACAATCCCTGAAATAACGACATCCAGTCGGTCTGTGTCAAGCTTACCAGTATGAGCACCCCAGACAGTAATTCATACGTTTTCGAGCCCGCCGGGGAAGGAGCCGGCGCCCCCGACGTCTCCGCGCAGGTCCGCGACATCGCCGAAGTTCCCGCCATCGAGGTCATCACCACCGCCGCGGTGCATCTGATGAGCGCCGCCGCCGTCAAGCTTGGACTCGCCGCCGAGGACAACGCGGCCGAACTGAAGGACCTTGACGAAGCGCGGAAGCTGATCACCGCCCTGGCCGGCCTGGTCACGGCGGCGGCGCCCGAAATCGGTTCGCAGCACGCCGGGCCCTTGCGCGACGGCCTGCGGTCCCTGCAGCTGGCCTTCCGCGAAGAGTCCCTGATTCCGGATGCGCCCGGCAAGGGCCCCGGCGAAAAGTTCACCGGGGCTGTCAACTAGCGCAGGACTCCCCCTGCCACGCGCGACGGCGGGACGGCCTTTGGAGGCCGTCCCGCCGTCGTCGTTTCACCGGCAATCAGGGAGCAGCCGGCGGACGGAGTGCCATCCCGCGCCGCCGCTGGAGGATCAGGCCCACGAGGCACAGCGCCACCCCGGCCACCCCCACGGAGACAAACCCTCCGGAGGGCCCCATCACGTCGATGAAGACGCCGGCCAGCGGTGACCCCAGTGCCACTCCTGCGGTCAGGGCGGAGCCGTACCACCCCATGGCTTCTCCGCGGCGCTCCTCCGGCACCAGGTCCGCCACCTTTTCGGACGCGGCGGAGAGCACCGGGGCGCAGAGGATCCCGGGCAGCAGCGAGACGAAGGCCAGCGTCCAGGTGTCGTGGGCGAACGCCATGGGCACTGTCAGCGCGGCCATGCCCAGGAGCAGGACGACGGGCGGGACGGGCCGGTGCATGGCCCCGTAGATCAGGCCGCCCACGACCGAAGCCGCACACCAGAAAAGGAACACGACGCCGATTTCGCCCTGGTGCCCGCCGCGTTCCAGGGCTGCCACGATGCCCACGTCCGTTCCGCTGAGGACCATGCCGGCGCCCGCCGCCACGGCGAACAGGGCGGCCACCGTTGTTGTGAACCAGGCGAAGTTGCCGGCCACCCTGGCCTGCAGCCCGGCCGAAGCGGCAGCCCCTGCCGGCACCAGTTCGGCGGCAGCCTCCTGCACGTGGGCGGGGGCGGCGGATACGACGGCAGCTTCGGCAGCGTGGCGCTGGTCGTCCAGGCGCTCCCGGGTTTCCTGCGGGCTGCGGGTGGGCGGGTTGAACCACATCAGGAAAAGACCGGCCACGGACGTGCAGACGCCTACCACCGTCAGGCCCGCGACAGTGAAGCCGCCGGTGGCCACCACCGCACCAACGGCGGGACCGATCATGAACACGACCTCGGTGCTGATGGCATCCAGTGCGAACGCGGTGCGGCGCTGTTCGCCGTCGGCCAGCACTCCCAGGGACTGGCGCACCACGCTGAAGATGGGCAGCGTCAGCAGGCCGCCCACGAAGACCAGGGGAAGCAGCCATTGGTAGGACACGTGCGGCACTACCGACCAGATGACGGTTTCCGAGACCACGGAAGGAATCAACGCAGTGCGCAGGCCGGCGGTGTCGACGCGGCGGCCGCGCCAGGGCGCCCCCAGGGCGATGCCGATCGTCATGACGGCGGCGGCTGCACCCGCCGCGGCATAGCCTTCGCCCAGGGTAAGGACGATGTGCAGGGTGAGCAGCACGCCCGCCGCCGAGTGCGGGATCCGGGCAACCATGCCCACCAGCAGCAACCGCCGGATGGGGCGGACGGCGAGCAGCTCCCGGTAGAGGGCGAAATTCACGAAGCGATCCTTCAGGTATGCCGCAGCCTGCCCGGGGATCACCCTCAGGCTGGAGCTAGTGGAGAGCGCGCCTCAGTTTGATGTCCAGCGAGTCGACGCGCTCTCCAAACAATACATTCCGCGACCACTCCGCCTGGAGCCGGGCCACCAGGTCCTGCACCCCGGCCGCATCCAGTCCGTCCTCGAGGTAGAGCACCACCTGCAGCTCGGGCCCGGTGCCGCCGCCCTGGACCACTGAACCGTCGGCCGCGAGGGCCGCTACTCCCCCGCCGGGCTGAAGCTCAATGCCACGGACGGCCGCAAAACCCCGGGCTCCGCGGCCCATCTCACCGGCCAGCTCAGGATCCTGGTAGGACGGGGTCCACTGCTGCTGCTTGGCCAGCGCCCAGACGGCGGGGCGGCGCACCACGAACGTCACGTCGGCACCCGGGTCCAGGACCAGGAGCTCGGCGCCTTCCGCCACTGCCGACAGGGCCGCCCGGGCCGCGTACACAGCAACCGGGCGGGCGTCCGGATGCCAGGCGGCGAGGGCTGCGGCAGAGGTGAATGCGGGAAGGGCGGTCCGCCCATCGGCGGCGCGGAGCGTGACAAGTGCCATGTCCGCCTGCTTGTCGGCGTGCAGGCCGTGGGCGGTGTCCGCTTCCTCGGCAAGCTGGGCCACGATCGGGATGAACACCCGGGCTGTTGCCAGGGCGGCAACCACGCCAGCCTCCCCGCCGGACCCGTCCCGGAGCGCGGCAACCGCGGCGAGGTAACCGGCGTCGGCCGTTCCGTCGTCGTCCTCGAAATTGTGGATCCGGGCGTCCTCGCCGGCCAGGCTGCGGCCCGCCCACGGCTGGCCCGCTGAATCCGTGGTCCCGCCGGCCCCGGCGAGGGCAGCGGCGATATGTCCCGGCAACTGTCGCGCGGCGGGGCCGGCCTCCCCGGAGCGGGGCAGGTCTTCGGAGTCAGGCATGGCGGCGGTTTCCCCTGCGCCTAGCGGCGGCCGGCGACGTCGAGGGCTTCGGGAAGCGTGAAGGCCCCGGCATAGAGGGCCTTGCCGACAATGGCGCCTTCAACGCCCAGCGGCACCAGTGAACGCAGGACCTTCAGGTCGTCCAGGCTGGAAATACCGCCACTGGCCACGACGGGTTTGCCGGTCTTCTCGACCATCTGGCGCAGGAGCTCGACGTTGGGGCCCTGGAGGGTGCCGTCCTTGGTGACGTCGGTGACCACGTAGCGGGCGCAGCCGGCTTCCTCGAGGCGGTCCAGGACCTCCCAGAGGTCCCCGCCTTCCTTGGTCCAGCCGCGGCCGGCCAGCGTGGTTCCGCGGACGTCGAGGCCGACGGCGATCCTGTCACCGAAGCGGTCGATGGCCCGGCGGGTCCACTCCGGGTTTTCCAGCGCTGCGGTGCCGAGGTTGACCCGGGCAACACCCAGGCCGAGGGCTGCTTCCAGCGTTTCGTCGTCGCGCAGGCCACCGGAGAGCTCGACCTTGATGTCCAGTTGGCCCACCACGTCGCGGAGCAGGTCGGCGTTGGACCCGCGCCCAAACGCGGCGTCCAGGTCCACCAGGTGGACCCATTCGGCACCCTGCTGCTGCCAGTTCAGCGCGGCTTCAAGGGGCGTGCCGTAGCTGGTCTCGCTGCCTGCTTCGCCCTGGACGAGCCGGACGGCCTGGCCGTTGACGACGTCGACGGCGGGCAGCAGTTCAAGTACCGGCAGGTCATGTGCGGTGGTCATACTCATCCTTGGTGTCGGTTCTGTGGAGGCAAACGGGGGCCGGGCGTCAGCCGGCGGGGAGCGTCAGCAGGTACGCGGCGAGCAGCGACATGGCGGCCAGGACGGAGAACGCAACCTGCGTCCACCGCGGCTTGCGCTGCTGCCGGAAGGAGATGGCGCCGCCGATCAGCAGGCCGGCAAGGCCCATCAGCAGGACGGACCACATTCAGGCGTCGCTGCCGGTGCCGGCGGTCCCGCTGGCGGACTGGCCGGCGCCGGGCTTGCGCAGCCCTTCCACCCAGTTGCGCAGGAGCCGGGCGCCGGCATCGCCGGACTTTTCCGGGTGGAACTGGGTGGCGCACAGCGGGCCGTTTTCGACGGCGGCGATGAACGGGGCGCCGTGTTCGGACCAGGTGACCAGGGGCGGTGCCATCCGGGGCTGGATGACGTCGAAATTCCATTCCTGCACGCCGTAGGAGTGTACGAAGTAGAACCGCTCGTTTTCGACGCCGGCAAAGAGCTTGGAGCCTTCGGGGACCGTGACGGTGTTCCAGCCCATGTGCGGCACAACGTCCGCCGGCAGCGCTTCCACTTTTCCGGGCCATTCGCCGATGCCCTCGGCTTCGGTGCCGTGTTCCACGCCTGCTTCGAACAGGACCTGCAGGCCCACGCAGATTCCCAGCACGGGGCGGCCACCGGCTACCCGCCTGCCGATGAGCCGGATCCCGTCCACGGCCTTGAGTTCGCGCATGACGGTCTCGAAGGCGCCCACTCCGGGCACCACGAGGCCGTCGGCATTGAGTACGTCCTCCGGCTTGGCGCTGAGGATCACCTCGGCGCCGGCGCGCTCGAGGGCGCGCACTGCGGACCTGACGTTCCCCGAACCGTAGTCCAGCACCGTCACGGTGGGCTTGCCTTCGGGAGAGGGGAGCTTCTGCGAGGCCGTGGGGTCGACGATGGCGCCGTCCTTAAGGACCTGGCCGCTCACAGCGCACCCTTGGTGGAGGGGATGCCTTCGACGCGGGGGTCGGGTTCGACGGCGGCGCGCAGGGCCCGGGCGAAGGCCTTGAACTGCGCCTCGACGATGTGGTGGGGGTCGCGGCCGGCGAGCACGTTCATGTGCAGGCAGATGCCCGCGTGCAGGGTGATCGCTTCGAAGACGTGCCGGGTCAGGGAACCGGTGAAGTGGCCGCCGATCAGGTGGTACTCCTGGCCAGCGGGTTCGCCGCCGTGCACCAGGTACGGGCGGCCCGAGACGTCGACGACGGCGTGCGCCAGCGCTTCGTCCAGTGGCACGGTGGCCTCGCCGAACCTCCGGATGCCGGCCTTGTTGCCCAGCGCGGTGCGGAGGACTTCACCGAAGGTGATGGCGGTGTCCTCGACGGTGTGGTGCACGTCGATGTGCGTGTCCCCGGTGGCCTTCACGGTCATGTCGATCAGGGAGTGCTTGCACAGCGCCGTGAGCATGTGGTCGTAGAACGGGACCGAGGTGTCGATGTCCGAAACACCGGTTCCGTCGAGGTTGATTTCCACGAGCACGGACGACTCGCTGGTGGCGCGCTCCATGCGGGCTGTCCTGGCCTCGGCGGCGTTCGATCCGGTGGAACTCATGGTGAAGGGTCCTTTTGGGGAGTGGGTGTGGTTCAAGGCGTCCAGCGCCGCCGCTTCAGGCGCCGCTGCATCAAGTCTAGGCGGGAAGCGCGGCCTGGCCCGCAAGGATCCGCTCAAGCGAGGTAAGGAAGGTTGTGGTTTCCGCCTCGGTGCCCGCGGTCACCCGCAGGTGGCCGGGGATCCCGACGTCGCGGATCAGCACGCCGGCATCCAGCAGTTCCTGCCAGACCTGGTGGGGGTTCTCCAGGCCGCCGAAGAAGACGAAGTTGGAGTCTGAGGACGCGGGCGTCAGGCCCATCCGGGTCAGGCCTTCGACGATGCGGTCCCGCTGCTTCTTGATGTCCTCGACCTCGGCCATCAGGGCCTCCCGGTGTTGAAGGGCGGCGAGGGCGGTGGCCTGCGTAATGGCGGAAAGGTGGTACGGCAACCGCACCAGGCGAAGGGCATCGGTGACTTCCGGGGCAGCGGCCATGTAACCGAGCCGGGCACCCGCCAGTGCAAAGGCCTTGCTCATGGTGCGGGAGACGATCAGCCGCTCCCTGCCGGGAAGCAGGGTCAGTGCACTGGGCGTACCCTCGTGGGCGAACTCGTGGTAGGCCTCGTCCACAATGACAATGGTTTGGCTGTCTGTTCCAGCCTCGTAGACGGCCTCGACGACGTCCAGGCCCAGCCCTGTCCCGGTGGGGTTGTTCGGGGAGCACAGGAACACGAGGTTCGGCTGGAGTTCCTTCACCTGGCGGGCCGCTGATTCGGCGCTGAGGTCGTAGTTGCCTGCGCGTTCACCGGTGATGTAGCGGGTGTCGGTTCCGCTGGCGAGGAGGGGGTACATCGAGTACGTGGGCGGGAAACCCAGGGCCGTGCGTCCGGGGCCGCCGAAGGCCTGGAGGATCTGCTGCAGAACCTCGTTGGAGCCGTTCGCTGCCCACACGTTGGACTTGTCCAGTCCGTGTCCAAGATATTCGGCCAGCGCCTCCCGCAGTTCCGTGAACTCCCGGTCCGGGTAGCGGTTCAGGCCTGCGGCAGCTTCCGCCACGGCGGCGGTGATGGCTGCACGCACATCGGCCGGCACGCCATGGGTGTTCTCGTTGACATTGAGGAGGATGGGGACGTCCAGCTGCGGCGCCCCATAGGGTGTGAGCCCGCGAAGGTTGCTGCGGAGGGGAAGCCGGTTCAGACGTTCTAGCTGGTCGTTCACCTGAACAGTTTAGTGGCCCCGGCAGCGACCGGAAAATGTGACGGTTCCCGCTGGCCGGCAACAGCCGTCCCTGCCGCCCGGCGGGCGGCCGGCGCCGGGCGGGTCAGCGGGTGGGTACGTACAGCTGCTGCCCCGGCAGCACGGCACCGGCAGGAAGGTTGTTGAGCTGGACGATGTCCGCCACAACATCACGGGCGTCGCGCTCCGGCGCCACCTCACCTGCAATGGACCAGAGCGACTGCCCGGGCTGCACTGTCAGGGTGACGGCGGGCGTCAACCGGAGGTCCGCGGCGGAATCCGAGGCCTTGGCCGGGGAATTGAAGAGCCCGGACAGGGACATCGCCAGGGACAGGAGCAGCACCGCGAGGAGCATGGCCGGAATCCCGATCAGGACGATCCGGCCGCGTCGGGTCAGCCGGAGCGGCGCGGCCGGCACGCCGCAGCCGGAGCGCCGCGCCCGGGGCTGGGACAGCAGCGGGGGCATGGGCAGCGGCCGCGGACGGGAAACCTGGGGAAGAGATAAAGCTGACATGAACTTAGCCCTCCTGGACCAATACTGTGCTGCAACCAAACCGGCCGGGTGCCGGCGGAAATGCCTTCCGCACCCGCCGCGTCCACCCTGTCGACGAACGCCCCGGAAGCGTTTTTCCGGTGGCATCTTCGAACGGAAGGACGCGGACTAGAACACATGTTCGAACTTTGCTGGTTCAGTTTTAGCACTTATCAACGAACAATGTCGAGACTCGCTAGAACAAATGTTTGAAAATGCGATGTGGCTGGCCTAGCTTTGACATCAAGAACAACCACTCTGAAAGTTGACCAGCAGGGTCTGACATTGATGGTGGGGGATCCTCCGGGCCGCGCCGTTGCACAGTGCGCTGCCCGAGGTCCGGTGGCAACCGAAAGGCATTGGCGTTTATGGCAGCAGCAGCCGCCGGAGGCAGGACGGCCCCGCAGCACAAGAGGACCGCCAAGGGCCTGACACCCCGGCAGAAGAAGATCCTCGAAACCATCCAGCGGTCGGTCAACGAGAACGGTTACCCGCCCTCCATGCGCGAAATCGGTGACACCGTCGGCCTCGCCAGCCTGTCCAGCGTGACCCATCAGCTCTCGCAGCTGGAAAAGCTCGGCTACCTGCGCCGGGACCCGAAGCGGCCCCGGGCCATGGAAGTACTGATGCCGCTCACCCTGGACCGGGGCGCCGGCAAGGCAGACGCCTCAGCCGCTCCGCAGGCTCCCGGTGCGGGGGCAACCATCACCGAACTGCCCACTGCGCTTGATACGGCCATGGTTCCCCTCGTGGGGCGCATTGCCGCGGGCGGGCCCATCCTTGCAGACCAGGTGGTTGAAGATGTCATGCCGCTTCCCCGCCAGCTGGTTGGCCAGGGTGAGCTGTTCATGCTCAGGGTGGCCGGGGATTCGATGGTGGATGCTGCCATCTGCGACGGCGACTGGGTGGTGGTCCGGCGCCAGGCTGACGCAGCCAACGGAGACATCGTGGCTGCCCTGCTGGATGACGAAGCCACGGTCAAGACCTTCCGCCAGCGTGACGGCCACACCTGGCTGCTCCCGCAGAACACGCAGTACGAGCCCATCCTGGGAGACCACGCCACCATCATGGGCAAAGTGGTCTCGGTCCTGCGCTCCCTCTGACCCCCAGCTACTTCGAGGCTTCGGCCCCCAGCCTGCTCAGCGCTGCCAGGGCCTTGTCCCTGTCCGTGGTAGACCAGAACGGCGGCAGGGCAGCCCGCAGGAAACCCGCATACCGCTCGGTGGCCAGGCGTGAATCCAAAACTGCCACCACGCCCTTGTCCCCCGTTGACCTGATGAGCCGGCCGGCCCCCTGGGCCAGCCGGATTGCGGCGTGCGTGGCAGAAACGGACATGAAGCCATTGCCGCCCGCCTGCGCCACGGCCCGTGAACGCGCCGTCATGAGCGGGTCGTCCGGCCGCGGGAAGGGAATGCGGTCGATCACCACCAGGCGGCACGAGCCGCCGGGAACGTCCACGCCCTGCCACAGCGACATGGTTCCGAACAGGCAGGTGTCCGGTTCGTCGGCGAATTGCTTGACGAGCGCCGTCATGGTGGATTCACCCTGGCACAGAATTTTCACACCCACCGTCGCGCGGAGGGCATCCGCGGCTTCCTCGGCCGCGCGGCGCGACGAAAAGAGGCACAGCGCGCCCCCGCCGGAGGCCTTGATGAGCGCCTCCAGTTCGGCCAGCGCTTCGGGCGAAACACCGCGGCCCGGCTTGGGGAGGTGGCCAGCGACGTACAGGATGCCCTGCCGCGGGTAGTCAAACGGCGAACCGACATCCACCCCGGTCCAGCTGGGGGCGCCATCGCCGACCAGGCCAAGGCCGCCCGCCGCCGGTTCGAACGCGGAACCGATGGCCAATGTGGCGGACGTCAGCACCACCGTGTGCCCGGCGAACAGCCCTTCCCGCAGCCTCCCGGCGACGGAGAGCGGAGCGATGTTGATCAGCACCGGCGCGTTGTCGTCGGGCTGCGAGTACCCCTGGCCCGGGTCGAACGTGCCGGCGCGGGAGAACCAGACCACCTCGCGGTTTTCACGGGCGGCGATCAGGCGCTCACACAGTTCCAGGATCAGCATGAGCCGTGACCGGGCGAGCTGCCGTCCGCCGTCGGCCGTGCTGTTGCTGTCCCCCTTCGAATCGGACAGCGCCGCACGGCACGCTTCCCGCAACTGGTCCACGCAGTCCAGCTGTTCATCGTTCAGGCCGTTGGGCAGCAAGCCGCCCGGGGCACCGGCCAGGGCAAGCTCCAGGTTGGCGGCGGCGGCGTTCAGCGCGTCAACGGTGATGGCGGTGTGCTTCCTGGCGCCGGCGGCCGCCGCATGGACCATCGCCACGGACAGCTGGCCGGTGACGGCGCCCGTGACACGGTCCTGGAGTTCGTGCGCTTCATCCACCACCACGACGTCGTACTCGGGCAGGACTGCCAGCCCTTCGAAGGCGCTGACGGCGAGCATGGCGTGGTTGGTGACCACGACGTCGGCCTCGGCCGCGTCCTGGCGCGCCCGTTCGCTGAAGCATTCGGCGGCCATCGGGCATTTCTGTGCCCCCAGGCATTCCATCGAGGTGACCGAGACCTGCCGCCAGGCGCGGTCGGTGACCCCGGGCAGCAGTTCGTCGCGGTCGCCGGTAGCCGTCTTTTCCGCCCACTCGCGCAGGCGCACCACTTCCTTGCCGAGCTGGGATGCCGGGCCCCCCACCGCGGCAGCAAAGTGCGGGACGCTGGTGTCTTCGCCGAGGGAGAAGAGCTGGCCTTCGGCAGGCTCATCCGACGGGAAGCCGCCGTCGAGCTTGTGCCGGCAGACGTAGTTGGACCGGCCCTTGACCAGCGCCACCTTGACGGGCCGTTCGAGGGCAGGGCCGATGTTCTTCAGGAGCCGGGGCAGGTCCCTTCCCACAATCTGTGTCTGCAGCGCCAGGGTAGCCGTTGATACGAGCGCCGGCTTGTTGCTTTCCAGGGCGTGGGCGATGAGCGGCACCAGGTACGCCAGGGACTTTCCGGTGCCCGTTCCGGCCTGGACCAGCAAATGGTTCCCGGTTTCGATCGCCCGTGCCACCTGCCGGGCCATTTCGTGCTGTCCTTCGCGGCTTTGGCCGCCCATGCCCGCGACGGCCCGGTCGAGCAGCTCGATCACGAACTGCCCGCCGGGCGTTTCCGTGGCGTTGCGTGCCACGGGGTCAGTCATTGCTGGCGAATGGTTCCAGTTCGGACGCGAGGCCTTCCCGGACCATCACGACGGCCTTCGTGCCCGTCTCCCCATGGTCAAGGCTGATGATTTCCGCATCGGAGTCGTGGAGCTTGCTGATGAGGTCCCCGCGGTCGTAAGGGATAAGCAGCTCGAGCTTGACGCTGGGCCGTGGAATGGAGTCGCTGATGGCTTTCAGCAGCTCGGCAATCCCCTCGCCCGTGCGGGCCGAGACCACCACGTGCCGCGGCTCGCGCTGCTTGAGCCGCTCCACGACGAAGGGGTCGGCGGCGTCGGCCTTGTTCAGCACGATGATCTCGGGCACCTTGCGGGCGTCCACTTCGCTGAAGACCTTGCGGACCGCTGCGATCTGCCCTTCCGGGTCCGGGTGGGACACATCGACCACGTGCAGGATCAGGTCCGCATCCGCCACCTCTTCAAGGGTGGACCGGAACGCCTCCACGAGCTGGGTGGGCAGGGAACGGACGAACCCGACGGTGTCGGCCAGCGTGTACCCCAGGCCGTCGGCCGTTTCGGCTTTGCGGACGGTGGGGTCGAGCGTGGCGAACAGGGCGTTCTCCACGAGGACACCGGCGTCGGTGAGCCGGTTGAGCAGCGAGGACTTGCCGGCGTTCGTGTACCCGGCGATGGCCACCGACGGGACTTCATTACGACGGCGGTTGGCGCGCTTGGTCTCGCGGGCGGGCTTCATCGCGGCGATCTCCCGCCGCAGCTTGGCCATGCGCGTGCGGATCCGCCGGCGGTCCAGTTCGATCTTGGTTTCACCGGGGCCGCGCGAACCCATGCCTGCGGCCGCACCGCCCACCTGGCCACCGGCCTGGCGGGACATCGACTCGCCCCAGCCGCGGAGCCGTGGAAGCAGGTATTCGAGCTGGGCCAGTTCAACCTGGGCCTTGCCCTCGCGGCTCTTGGCGTGCTGGGCAAAGATGTCCAGGATCAGGGCCGTCCGGTCGATGACCTTGACCTTGACGATGTCCTCAAGTCCGCGCCGCTGGGACGGCGCCAGTTCGGCGTCGACCACCACGGTGTCCGCGCCCGTGGCCATGACGATGTCCTTGAGCTCCTGGGCCTTTCCGGATCCCAGAAAGGTGCCGGGGTCCGGCTTGTCCCGCCGCTGCACCAGGCCGTCGAGAACCTCGGAACCGGCGGTCTCGGCGAGGGCGGCCAACTCGCGCAGCGAGTTTTCGGCATCCGCCAGCGTTCCCTCGGACCAGAGGCCTGCCAGCACTACCCGCTCCAGGCGGAGCTGGCGGTATTCGACCTCGGTGACGTCCTCAAGTTCGGTGGACAGGCCGGCCGTACGCCGCAGGGCGCGGCGTTCCTCGAGGTCCTGCTGGTCGCCGTCGAACGCGCTGTGTTCCTCATCAATGCGGGAAATGGCCTGCGCTGTACCGAGGACCCGTTTTCCGTTGCCGCTGCCTTCACCGCCGGGCGTGCCGACGTTCCTGGCCGGTACGTCCTTGGCGAGGATCCGGTCGATAACAGCCTGGATTTCCGCAGGACTCATGTCCTGGGCGGCTGGATCGGAACCGGTGTTGGGCTGGCTGGTCATGGTCTCCTTTGAAGATTCGGCAGTTCCAGAATAGTGCCGATTGGTCGAGTGTGCTGAAGAATTCGCGGTGGGCTGACGAGCTGCGGTCATGCATGTCCTCCTGGTGTACTCGCGCCGCGGGCAACGATGCCGGGCGGGAAACGGGTGCCGCATCATGCGGGCGGCAGGGAAGGCCGGAGAACTGGCGGAAGTGCGGCGATGGGCTGACTTCGAGTTTGTCCGGCGTCCGGAACAAACGGCGGGCGTCTGGTCCGGGTGCACAAGCGGAAGGCGTGGTTCACCTGCATCGCTGCGGGACGGTCTGTCGCTGGAGGACAGGCTGCGGGGCGGGCAGGGCCCGCCGCGGCTACTCGAAGATCAAGAACATGCCTTCAACCCTAGCAGAGGGGATTGCGCGCGGTTTCCCATTACGCTCCAAGGGGAACTACTCTGGCCAGTTATGGAGTCCGCACACTATTTCAGCGCGTCCCCCGCCGGCCCCTTCTCCCGCAAGCCCCTCACGGTGGAACTGGCAGGCCAGGCGCGGAAGCTGCAGACGTCCACCGGCATCTTCAGCCCGGACGGCATCGACAAGGGAACCGCCGTGCTCCTGGCCGAGGTGCCGCCGCCGCACCAGGCAGGCAACCTGCTGGATATTGGCTGCGGCTGGGGTCCGGTGGCCCTCACCATGGCGCTGCTCGCCCCGCAGTCCAAGGTGTACGCCGTGGACGTCAACGAACGCTGCATCGCATTGACCAACGAGAACGCAGTGTCCCTGGGCCTGTCCAATGTCGTCGCGGGGACGCCCGAGTCAGTGGACCCCGAGGTGCGCTTCGACACGATCTGGTCCAACCCGCCCATCCGGATTGGCAAGGATCAGCTGCATGCCCTGCTGAAGCTGTGGCTTCCGCGGCTGGCCGACGGCGGGACGGCGTGGCTGGTGGTCCAGAAGAACCTGGGTTCGGATTCGCTCCAGCGCTGGCTGGCGGCCGAATTGGACGAGTCCTTCACGGTGTCCCGCGAGGCGACGTCCAAGTCGTTCCGGATCCTGGCTGTCAGGAAAGCGTCCCGCTCGCCACAATGACGGCGGGGCCGCTGAGCTCTACGTGCTCGTGGCCTCCCGGGCCGGCGAAGAACTTCACGCCCACCACGCCGCCGGGAACGTGGACGCGCCACGTGTCAGGGGCTTCGGCCCCGGCCCAGTGCCGGATGGCGACCGCGGCAGCACACGCCCCCGTTCCGCAGGACTGGGTCTCCCCCACGCCTCGTTCGTGCACGCGCATGGTGATGGTACCGATGCCATCGTGCACCAGCGGTTCGGCGGGCACCACAAACTCGACGTTGGTCCCGTTGGCAGGGACGGGATCGACCTTCGGCGCGGTGAACAGCCGGGTGCCGGCCAACTCGGATAGCTCGGCCAGGGCCACCACAGTGTGCGGGTTGCCCATGCTCACGGAGAGCGCCGGACGGGGAACCTCCAGCCCGTCGGCGGTGACCAGCGAGTCCATGGCCTTGGCGCTGGCTTCGCCGGGGAAGATGAACTCCCACGGCCCCATGTCCACCGCGTAGCCGTCCCCGGTGCGGACCACGGTCTTGACCCCGCCGCGCGTGCCGATGGTGAGCGATCCGCCGTCGGGCAGGTCGATCAGGCCCTCGCTGCGCAGGAAGTGGACGAACACCCGCACGCCGTTGCCGCACATTTCGGACAGCGAACCGTCGGCGTTGCGGTAGTCCATGAACCATTCCGCGTCCGGGGTGCCGGCGAGCAGTTCGCGGCCCTCCGGAAGGAAGCGCGAAGGCACTGCCCTGATCAGGCCGTCGGCGCCGATGCCGCGGTGCCTGTCACAGAGCGCGGCCGCCTGGCCGGCGTCGATGACCCGCGTGCCCTCGGGATCGGCGACCAGGACGAAGTCGTTGCCGGTGCCGTGCCCCTTGGAAAAGCGGAGCCCGCCCAATGTACGGAAGGCGGACTCGGGAGTTTCAGCGGGGGTGGCATCCATGGTGTCAAGCGTAGCGGCGGATGCTGCCGGTGTTGAAACCCGCCTACCTGCACAGCTCGGCGGCCTTTGCGGTGAGGTCCGGGTCCTGCCAGTCCAGCCAGCTGATGCGGGGATCGGCGCGGAACCAGGTGAGCTGCCGCCGGGCGAACTGCCGTGTGGCGACGATGGTTTCCTCTGCCGCCTCAGCGACGGTTGACAGGCCATCGACCACCCGCAGGAACTGGGAATACCCCAGGGCCCGGGAGGCCGTTTTGCCGCGCCGAAGGCCCTGTGCGTCAAGGCGCTCGACCTCAGCCAGGAGCCCGGCTTCCACCATCCGGTGCACCCGGACGGCGAGGCGCTCCCGGAGGACCTCGCGGTCCACGGTGAGTCCCAGCTGGATGGCGGGACGGTAGTACTCCCGGCGGGGCATGAACGAGCTGAAGGGCCGGCCGGTGAGTTGATGGACCTCCAGGGCACGAATGATGCGGCGGTCATCGGACAGGCGTTCCGCCGACGCGGGATCCACCGCGCGGAGCCGGTCCAGCATCGCGGCCGTCCCCTGGCCTGCCAGATCCGCCTCGAGCCGCTTCCGCAGCACCGGGTCCGTGCCGGGAAATTCCAGGACGTCCAGGGCGGCACGCACGTAGAGCCCTGAGCCGCCAGCCAGGATGGCCCGTTTACCGCGGCGGTGGATGTCGGCAATGGCTTCCCTGGCCTGGTGCTGGAAGTCGGAGACGCTGGCCTCCTGGGTTACGTCGAGGACGTCCAGGAGGTGGTGTGGCACGCCTTTGCGTTCGGCGACGGTCATCTTCGCGGTACCGATATCCATGCCCCGGTAGAACTGCATGGCATCGGCGTTGATCACTTCACCGTTGAGCTGCAGGGCCAGGCTGACGGCGAGGTCGGACTTGCCGGAGCCGGTGGGGCCGACGACGGCGATGACGGGAGGGGCCTCCACCTGTCAGCGGGTGCGCAGCGGCAGGGAGGGCATGCCGAGGGAGACACCCTTCTTGCCGGCACCGGCACCAGGAGCGGGCGCCCCGCAGGAGTCCGCCTGCGACCTGTCCCAGGCGTCACCGGCGCGGGACCGCCGGAGGCTGTAGTCCCCGATGCCGGGGTCGGCGATGAGGTGGAACGCGGCGGCCTCCGTGATGGTCACCGTGACAAGGTCTCCCGGGCGGGGCGCCGGCGCACCGTCGGGAACCGAGAAGTGCACCAGGCGCTGATCCTGGGACCGGCCGGACAGCCGGTGGGTCTCCTCTGCCTTCCGTCCGGACTGTGCGGTGACCATGACTTCCACCCTGCGGCCGAGCTGCTTGCGGTTCTCTTCCGCGGCGATGCGGTCCTGGAGGGCCGTGAGCCGCTCAAACCGTTCCTGCACCACGGCCTTTGGCAGCTGGTCCGGAAGGTCCGCGGCGGGCGTACCGGGGCGCTTGGAGTACTGGAACGTGAAGGCCGTGGCGAACCGGGACTTCTCCACGACATCCAGCGTCGCCTGGAAGTCTTCCTCCGTTTCACCGGGGAACCCCACGATGATGTCGGTGGAGATCGCCGCGTGCGGAATCTTTTCCCGGACCTTGTCAAGGATTCCCAGGAACTTGGTGGAGCGGTACGAGCGCTTCATGGCCCGGAGGATGCCGTCGGAGCCGGACTGCAGCGGCATGTGCAGCTGCGGCATGACGTTGGGAGTCTCCGCCATGGCTTCGATCACGTCATCCGTGAAGGCTGCGGGGTGGGGGCTGGTGAAACGTACGCGTTCCAGTCCCTCGATTTCCCCGCAGGCGCGCAGCAGCTTGGAGAAAGCCTGCCGGTCGCCGAATTCGACGCCGTAGGAGTTCACGTTCTGGCCAAGCAGCGTGACCTCGATGGCACCGTCGTCAACGAGGGCCTGGATCTCGGCGAGGATCTCCCCCGGCCGGCGGTCCTTTTCCTTCCCGCGAAGGGCGGGCACGATGCAGAAGGTGCAGGTGTTGTTGCAGCCGACGGAGATGGACACCCAACCCGAGTAGACGGAGTCGCGCTTGGTGGGAAGCGTGGAGGGGAAGACATCCAGGGATTCCAGGATCTCCAGCTGGGCCTCGTTGTTGTGCCGGGCCCGGTCCAGGAGGGCAGGCAGGGCGCCGACGTTGTGGGTGCCGAAGACAGCATCAACCCACGGCGCCTTCTTCAGGATGGTTTCCCGGTCCTTCTGGGCGAGGCAGCCGCCGACGGCGATCTGCATTCCCGGATTGGCTGCTTTCACCGGCGCCAGGATGCCGAGGTTGCCGTAGAGCTTGTTGTCGGCGTTTTCCCGAACCGCGCAGGTGTTGAACACCACCACGTCCGCCAGGTCGCCCTCGGCCGGCACGTAGCCGGCATCCTCCAGCATGCCGGCCATCCGCTCGGAGTCGTGGACGTTCATCTGGCACCCGAACGTGCGCACCTGGTACGTGCGCGGGCCGGTGGCCGTGCCCTGCGGGGCGGCGTCGTCCGCGGGGGTGGAGGCGCTGGAATGGGGGGAAGGGATGGTCAAACTCACCCGTTAAGGGTACCGGTTCCCCGGGGAATCATTGCCGGGATCGTGGGAATCGAGGACCTCATTGACGATCCGGAACGCCTGCGACGGCTGGTATCCCTTCCGCGCCAGCATCGACGCCAGCCGCCGGACGGCCTTCTCCCGCTCCGCCTGGCCGGACAAGTCCGTTCCGGGACGGATCTTGCGCTGGACCAGGCTGCGTGCGGCGGACTCTTCGTCAGCATCGGTCAGCTGTTCCAAGGCCGCACTGGCCGTGTCCTGGTCGATGCCCTTGTCGGCCAGTTCACGCCGGAGCGCCCCCTTGGCGAGCTTGCGCGACTGGGAGCGGCTCCTGACCCACATCTCGGCAAATTCGGCGTCGTTGATCAGGCGCGCTTCCTCGAACCTGTCCAGCACGGCCTCCGCGACGTCCTCCGGGATGTTCCGTTCGGCAAGCTTGCGGGCCAGCTGAAGCCTGCTTTTGGCGGAAGCCGTCAGCTGCCGGTACACGATCGCCTGGGCCACGGACACCGGGTCCGGCTCGGCATCCCTGGCCTGGGGATCTTCAGACACGAAGCAGCCGTCCGGCGGCCCCGGCCGGGTGCCGGTACCGGGCCGCCGCGAACGTGTCACACTCACGGTTTAGAACCCGTCGACGGCTTTCAGCTTGGGCGAATCCTTGGACTCGTCCTCGGCCGCCTTCACCCCGACACCCAGCTTCTCCTTGATGAGGCGCTCGAGTTCGGCGGCGAGTTCGGGGTTGTCCCGGAGGAAGCGGCGGGAGTTCTCCATGCCCTGGCCGAGCTGGTCACCGTCATAGGTAAACCACGAGCCGGACTTCTTGATGATGCCGTGCTCCACGCCCATGTCGATGATGCCGCCCTCACGGGAGATGCCCTGGCCGTAGATGATGTCGAATTCGGCAACCTTGAAGGGCGGCGCCATCTTGTTCTTGACGATCTTGGCCTTGGTCCGGTTGCCGACCGAGTCGGCGCCCTCCTTGAGGGTCTGGATGCGGCGGACGTCGATGCGGACCGACGCGTAGAACTTCAGGGCCTTACCACCGGTGGTGGTTTCAGGGGAGCCGAAGAAGACGCCGATCTTTTCGCGGAGCTGGTTGATGAAGATGGCGGTGGTCTTGGTCTGGCTCAGGCGGCCGGTGATCTTACGCAGGGCCTGGCTCATGAGCCGGGCCTGGAGACCCACGTGGCTGTCGCCCATGTCGCCTTCGATTTCGGCGCGGGGCACCAGCGCTGCCACGGAGTCGATGACGACGATGTCCAGCGAGCCGGAGCCCACCAGCATGTCCATGATCTCCAGGGCCTGCTCACCGGTGTCCGGCTGGGAAACCAGGAGCGCGTCCGTGTCCACGCCCAGTTTTGCGGCGTAGTCCGGGTCAAGGGCGTGTTCGGCGTCGATGAAGGCCGCGATGCCGCCGGCCCGCTGGGCATTCGCCACGGCGTGCAGTGCAACGGTGGTTTTACCCGAGGATTCCGGGCCGTAGATCTCAATGACGCGGCCGCGGGGAAGGCCGCCGATGCCAAGGGCAACGTCCAGTGCGATGGAGCCGGTGGGAATGACTTCGATGGGGGCGCGGACTTCGTCGCCGAGGCGCATCACCGAGCCCTTGCCGAACTGCTTGTCAATCTGGGCCAGCGCTGCTTCCAGCGCCTTGGCACGATCCGGGGCTGCCGCCATGGTTGACACCTCTAATGCTTTCTCGATGGTGGCCTACGCGGCCGTTTTCCTGGTCATCTCTGACGCTAAGGGGACCCACTGACATTCCGGCCGGAGGACAACGGCTATGTGGATAAACCCGATAGGAAAAGCATAGCTTTATCCGAACAGGTATTCGAAGACCGCCGGCGTGCGGCGTGTCAGCGGCAGTTCAGGCGGGGCAGCCCGCTGCCCGGCAGGTCCGGTCCCGGGCCGTCAGCTCAGTGGTCCCGGCGGGGCGGGAGGTCGCGCCCCAGCCGCCGTTCAGCGGGTACGTCCTGCACGTCGCAGACCGCGAGCCAGACCCTGCGCGGCTCCACGCCGGCGGCAAGGGCCTGGTCCGCGGTGCGGCCGCCCACGCCGGAAAGGACCAGGGTGCTGCTCAGCACCCGGGAGTAGCCCGCGCCGAACTCATCGTCCATGAGCCGCCAGTACTCGCTGATTCGCATCGGTAAATCCTCTCATGAGTGTGGACCCTAGAATTGTTGCCATGAGCAACTCCCCCGATGTCCCGTCCGAGTCCGGCGCGGGCGAAGCTGCCGACGCGGCCCTGCAGAACGTAGAACACCAGATCAGCCTTTTCTGGCGGCGGGCCCGTGCCATCTCCAACCAGCTCTCGCGCGAGGTCCACCCGGACATGGAGCCGGCGGCTTACGGACTGCTGACTATCATCCGCCGCGAGGGTCCGATCCGCCTCACCGAGCTTGCCATGAACATCGGGGTTGGCAAACCGTCGGTCAGCCGCCAGATCGCGTTCCTGGAAAGCCTGGGGCTGGTGTCGAAGGAGGCTGACCCGCTGGACCGCCGGGCCCAGTCGATCCGGCTGACGCCCAAGGGCGAAGAGAAGATGCACCAGGTGCAGGACGCCCGGCGCCAGGTTTTCCAGGAGCGGCTGCGGGAGTGGCCGGTGGCGGACCTCCAGGAACTGGCCCGGTACATGGCCAAGTTGAACTCCACCTACGAGCGGGACGGGTTCCCCAAGGAGGCGGCCGACAGGGAGGCCGCCGACAGGGAACCGGAGGGCAACGACGACAGCCAGCCGCGGGCCGCGTCCCGGACACAGGAGAACTGAGCCCGGTACAAGGCCGGACAGCGGCAGCACACGGAAGGAGCCGCCGGCGCGGCCGGCGGCTCCTTCCTAAAAGCCCGTACTTTCCAGGGCCTGGTCCAGGCTGCCCTTAGCGGGCGCCGGAGAGCAGGCCGGTGGAGAGTTCGTCGTTCAGTTCAGTGTTGAGGTCGCGTTCAAGGTCGCGACCGTAACGCTGCGAGAATTCCTGCGGGACGGTGTCCGGAACTGCGACGCCCTCGGCCACTGCCACGCGGTCGCTGACCTCACGGAGCATGCTGGACAGCGGAACATCCAGTGCCGAGCAGATCGAGGACAAAAGCTCAGATGAGGCTTCCTTCTGGCCGCGCTCCACTTCGCTGAGGTATCCCAGGGAGACACGGGCGCTGTGCGAAACTTCACGGAGCGTACGCCCCTGCCGCTGGCGGACATCGCGCAGGACATCACCGATTTCGTGACGAAGTACTACCATCTTGCGCTCCTTCTGTTCGCTCTTAGCCTGTTCGGCGAGGCCCACATCCTTCCAGCGGACAACGCCGTTTACGGATACGGGCTGCTTTACCATCTGTATCGCCTTGCTCCCTCATTGGTCAGGCCCGCCGTAAAGCGGACCATCATGGTCATTTCATCCTAGGCGCCTCCACTGTCCGGAAGCGACACAATGTAATAACTAATCGGTACTGGCTTTTGTTCCCGCCAACTTTACGCCCGGTAACTTCGGGGCGGGAACCTCAGGCAGACAGCGCCTCGAGGAGCCGCTCAAGAGCGGCGGCGCAGGCGCCGGCGCGGATGTCCGGCCGGCCGCCGGTGAAGGAATACTCAAAACCTGCAGCCCCCGCGGCCGTCGCGATGCCGATGTACACGCGGCCCACCGGCTTGCCGTCGTGCGCGTCCGGGCCGGCCACCCCGGTGGTCGCCACGCCGACGTCGGCCCCCAGGACAGTGCGCGCACCTGCTGCCATGGCGCCGGCGACGTCCGGATCGACCGACCCTGCGCGGGCCAGCAGTTCGGCCGGCACATGCAGGACGTTCTCCTTGACCGAGTTCTGGTAGGCCACTACCCCGCCCTGCAGCATGCCGGAGGCGCCGGGAGTGTCGGCGAGCACGGCAGAGACCATTCCCGCGGTCAGTGATTCAGCGGTGGCGACCGTCAGCCGCGATTCGAGGGCCTGGCGGACCGCCTGCGCTGCAAGGAGGTGGAGGTTGCTCATTCCTGCTCCTGTCCTTCCGGCGCCCGCCCCGTGGCGGCTCCCGCCTCCCGTTTGCCCCTGGCGCGCAGGCGTAGCGCTTCAATGACGTATTCGACGCCGGTCCACAGCGTAATGGCCACCGCCGCCATCATGACGGAGAACGAAATCCAGGACATCCACGGGGCGAACGCCCCCAGCGGCAGGAGGTAGAGAAAGATCGCCGCGGTCTGCACCACGGTCTTGAGCTTTCCGCCGCGGGACGCAGGGATGACGCCGTAGCGGATGACGAAGAACCGCAGCCCGGTGATACCCCATTCGCGGACCAGGATCACCAGCGTGGCCCACCAGGGCAGCTCACCCAGCAGGGACAGCATCACCAGGGCAGAACCGGTCAGGAGTTTGTCGGCGATGGGGTCGGCGATCTTGCCGAAGTCCGTGATGAGGTTGCGGCTCCTGGCGATGTCGCCGTCGAGCTTGTCCGTGTAGATGGCGACGGCGAACGCGAGCACCGCTGCCCAGCGCCAGGGCCCGGAGGTGCTGTGCAGCCCGGGGGCGTCCGCCACGAGGAACCACACGAAGAACGGAACCAGCGCGATGCGGATCATGGTCAGGACATTGGGAAGGTTCCAGACCCCCGCCCCGCGTGGGCGGGCGGCGGCTGCATCGGAGCTAGTCACGGTTCTAGGCTACAGTCCCCGGGCTAGCGCCCGGTGAGGGACCAGGCGTCTTCGGACCCGTCGTCGTCATCGCCATAGCCGCCGGGCGCCGAATCCGAGCCGTCGTAATATTCAACGTTCTGCTTCCGCTTATCCAGGTCTGCCGCCACGAGGTCTTCGGCGTAGCCGCCCTGGGCGATGTTCGCGTTGGCGTTGTCGCTCAGCGCCGCCGTCTGGGAATCCGGCGCGGCGGGGGCTTCCTGGCCCTTCATGGCAGCGAGGACGGCGGCGAGGTCGTCCGGTTTGACGAGGACGTCGCGGGCCTTGGAGCCTTCGGAAGGGCCCACCACCCCGCGTGACTCGAGCAGGTCCATGAGCCGGCCGGCCTTGGCGAACCCGACCCGGAGCTTGCGCTGCAGCATGGACGTGGAGCCAAACTGGGTGGTGACCACCAGTTCCGTGGCCTGCAGCAGCACCTCGAGGTCGTCGCCGATGTCGTCGTCGATCTGCTTCTTTTCCGCTTCGGGAGCGACGTCGTCCCGGTAGACGGCCTGCAGCTGGCCCTTGACGTGTTCCACCACTTTGTGGATCTCCGATTCGGAGACCCAGGCACCCTGGACGCGCATCGCCTTGGACGCGCCCATGGGCAGGAAGAGCGCGTCACCCTGGCCGATGAGCTTCTCGGCGCCGGGCTGGTCCAGGACCACGCGGGAGTCGGTGACGGAGGACGTGGCGAACGCCATGCGGGAGGGCACGTTGGCCTTGATCAGGCCGGTGACCACGTCCACGGACGGACGCTGGGTGGCGAGGACCAGGTGGATGCCGGCGGCACGGGCCAGCTGGGTGATGCGGACGATGGAATCTTCGACGTCGCGCGGGGCCACCATCATGAGGTCCGCGAGTTCGTCCACGATCACCAGCAGATAGGGGTAGGGGCGGATGACCCGCTTGGAGTCCACCGGCGGCTGGACCTTGCCGGCGCGGACCGCCTTGTTGAAGTCGTCGATGTGCTTGAAGCCGTAGTTGGCGAGGTCGTCGTAGCGGGCGTCCATCTCGCGGACCACCCATTGCAGGGCCTCGGCGGCCTTCTTCGGGTTGGTGATGATGGGCGTGATGAGGTGCGGCACGCCTTCGTAGGCGGTCAGCTCCACGCGCTTGGGGTCCACCATGACCATGCGCACCTCGTCCGGGGTGGCGCGCATGAGGATGGAGGTGATCATCGAGTTTACGAAGGAGGACTTACCGGCGCCGGTGGCGCCGGCCACCAGCAGGTGCGGCATCTTGGCCAGGTTGGCCACCACGTAGCCGCCCTCGACGTCCTTGCCTACGCCCATGACCATCGGGTGGTCGGTCCGGCGTGCGTTCTGGCTGCGGAGCACGTCGCCGAGGGAGACGGTCTCGCGGTCGGTGTTGGGGATCTCGATGCCGATGGCCGATTTGCCGGGGATGGGGCTGAGGATCCGCACGTCGCTGGATGCCACGGCGTAGGAGATGTTCTTGGACAGCGCCGTGACGCGCTCCACCTTGGTGCCGGGCGAGAGCTCAATCTCGTACCGCGTCACGGTGGGGCCCCGGCTGAAGCCGGTGACGGTGGCGTCGACGTTGAACTGCGTCAGGGTGTCGGTCAGGGCGGCGACGACGGCGTCATTGGCTTCGGTGCGTTCCTTCGGGATGGATCCCGGGGTCAGGAAGTCCGAGGCAGGCAGGGTGTACGTGACGTCGCCCGCGAGTGACAGCTGCTCAGTCCGCTGCGGGATGGGGACGGGCGGCGGGGCGGGCGCCACGGGGTTCGACGGAACGGTGGGCGCAGCCGCGGGCTTACCGGGGGCAGCGGCGCCGGGAACAACCAGCGGGATGGCCTCCGTGGCGTTGTCCGGTGTGGCCGGGGAGGATGGCGCCTTGCCCAGGCCCTGCGCCGCCTTGATCTTCTCGACGGCGATCTCCGCCTGGGTGGGGCGACGCACGCCGGGAGCGGGCCGCGCCGGCCCGGTCTGGTCGTCGTCGTCAATGACTGCGTGCTCGAAGGCTTCGTCGCCCACGTAGCCGTCCAGGCCGGCGTCGGGCTCCTCGTCCTTGCCAAAGAGCCTGCGTTTCTTTTTCTTGGGGGCGGCCGGGGGTGTCCGGTCCAGGTAACTGCGGTCGTGGATGTCCCCGGCCTGGTCCTGCTCCATGAGGTCGATGCCCATGAGGTGCTCGTAGGCGCCGCGCAGGCGCCGGGGAATGGCCGTGAACGGGGTGGCGGTGATGATCAGCAGCGACACGAAGGCGAGCAGGGAGTACAGGACCACCGGGACGGCCGGGTGGATCGCCGCCAGGGGCGTGGCCGCCAGGAAGCCCAGCATGCCGCCGGCCTGGCGGAGCCCGTCGAAGCCCTGTGCGACGGTGGGCTGGCCACCGAGGATGTGGGCCATGCCGCACCCGGCGAAGGCCATGATCAGGAAGCCGATACCCACCCTGTTGTTGCCCCGGCCGTCGTCGGGCTGCCGGAACAGCCGGAACGCGCAGACGAAGAGCATGAGGGGCAGCAGCAGCGAGATCCAGCCGAAGGTTCCGTTGACCACGGCATACACGGCATCGGGGAACCAGCCGGTCAGGCCCCACCAGGCGAAGGTGGCGATGAAGATTCCGAGCGCGAGGTTGAAGAGGGCGGCGCCGTCACGGCGCTCCTCCGGGGGAAGGTCGCTGACGTCGTGCCCGATCCGGCGCACTCCCCCGCCGACCAGGTGACCCAGTCCCAGCCACGCCCCGCCGACCACGCGGAGCAGCCAGGGCTGGTGGTGTTCGACGGCGGGAAGCTGGCGGGTGCGTGCAGTGCCGGACGAGCCGCTGCCGCGTCCGGACCTGCCGCCGGTGGAGCCGGTTCCGCGGCCTGTGGAGCTGCCGGACTTGCTGCCCGGGCCGCCCCTGCCGGTACCTTTGGGCGCGGAAGTAGTGCGTGTGGCCATGCTTCCACGCTACCGGAACAAGGCTCCCATTCCCGGGATATCGGGCTTCCCCGGCCAGCCCGGCGGGATGCGCGAAGGGCCCGGTTCACGAAGAACCGGGCCCTTCGACAGGCAGTGTTGGCAGGCTCCGCCCGCGGGCCGGCGCCGGGTGTTATTCCCAGTGCCGCCTGTCAGGCTTCGAGGACCACCGGGATGATCATCGGCTTGCGGCGCAGCTTGCGGTTCACCCAGGTGCCCACTACGCGGCGGACCACCTGCTGGAGCTGGTGGCTGGTGTGGTCGGCGTGGTTCTGGACTGCCTCCTCCAGCGCCGCGTTGATCTTCGGGATGATGTCGTCGAAGACCGAATCGTCCTCGGCAACACCGCGGGCGTGGATCTCCGGCCCGGACACCACCTTGCCGGTGGCTCGGTGGATGACGGTGATGATCGAGATGAAGCCTTCGTCGCCGAGGATGCGGCGGTCCTTGAGGTCGGCGTCGGTGATCTCGCCCACGCTGGAGCCGTCGACGTAGACGAAGCCGACTTCCACCTGGCCCACAATGTCGGCCTGGTGGTCACGAAGATCGATGACCGTGCCGTTGTCCGCGAGGATGACGCTGGCTTCCGGGACACCGGACTCGATGGCGATCTTTCCGTTGGCGATCAGGTGGCGGGTTTCGCCGTGCACGGGCATGGCGTTGAGCGGCTCAAGGATGTTGTAGCAGTACAGCAGCTCCCCGGCGGCGGCGTGGCCGGACACGTGGACCTTGGCGTTGCCCTTGTGGATGACGTCCGCGCCGAGCTTGAGGAGCCCGTTGATGATCCGGAACACCGCGTTTTCGTTGCCGGGGATGAGGCTGGAGGCCAGGATGACGGTATCACCGTCGCCCACCACCACGCGGTGGTCCCCGTTGGCCATCCGGGACAGCGCGGCCATGGGTTCGCCCTGGGATCCGGTGGACATCAGCACCACCCGGTTGTCCGGGAGGTTGTCGATGTTCTTGATGTCAACGATCAGCCCGGCCGGCACATCAAGGTAGCCGAGCTTTTCCGCGATGGCCATGTTGCGGACCATCGACCGGCCCACGAAGGCCACCTTGCGGTTGTGCTTGGCGGCCGCGTCCAGCACCTGCTGGACCCGGTGGACGTGGGAGGAGAAGGACGCCACGATGATTCGCTTGGTGGCCTGGCCGAACAGCCGCTCCAGTGTGGGACCGATTTCCTTTTCGGCGGTGGTGAACCCGGGAACGTCCGCGTTGGTGGAGTCGGACATGAACAGGTCCACGCCCTCTTCGCCGAGCTTGGCGAAGTGCCGCAGGTCGGTGATGCGGCCATCGAGCGGGAGCTGGTCCATCTTGAAGTCGCCGGTGTGCAGGACGGTGCCGCCCGCCGTGCGGATGAACACGGCCAGGGCATCGGGAATGGAGTGGTTGACGGCCACGAACTCACATTCGAAGGGGCCGAACTTCTCCACCTGGCCCTCTTCCACGGTGAGCGTGTAGGGCCGGATGCGGTGCTCCTGCAGCTTCGCCTCGATCAGGGCAAGGGTCAGCTGGGAGCCCACCAGCGGGATGTCGTTGCGCAGCCGCAGCAGGTACGGGACAGCGCCGATGTGGTCCTCATGGCCGTGGGTCAGGATCACGGCCACGACGTCGTCCAGCCGGTCCTCGATGTAGGAGAAGTCCGGCAGGATAAGGTCAACGCCGGGCTGGGTTTCCTCGGGAAAGAGGACACCGCAGTCCACGATCAGCAGTTTGCCGTCGATTTCGAACACGGCCATGTTCCGGCCGATCTCCCCCAGCCCGCCGAGCGGGACGATCCGTAGCGTGCCCTGCGGCAGGCGGGGAGGGGTGACAAGGCCGGTGAGGGCAGTTTGGGTCATATTGCACTACTTTCCAGGCGGAAGGGTGCCGGTCTTACCTCAGGAGAAGACCAGCCCCGCTTCCGCCAAATCCCCGCGGATGGTTTCGATCTCGGTTTCGTCCGGCTCCACGAGGGGCAAACGGACAATCGAGTTGGGCAGGACTCCCTGCCATTTAAGAATCTGCTTGGCCGCCACGGCGCCCTGGACCCGGGTCATGGTGGCGCGAACCACCGGCTGGAGCTCGAAGTTGATCTTGCGGGCGGTGCCGAGGTCGTTGGCGTTGACGGCGTCGATAAGCTCGCGGAAACGGCGGGTGGCCACATGCGTGGTGACACCCACCAGACCGACGGCGCCCAGTGCCATCCAGGGCAGGGTGAGTCCGTCGTCTCCCGAGTAGAAGAGCAGGTCGGTTTCCGCCATGACGCGCGTGGCGGCCGTGAGGTCGGCCTTGGCGTCCTTGACGGCAACGATGTTGGGGTGCTGGGCCAGCCGGATCATGGTGTCCGGCTCGATCGGAATGGAGGACCGGCCAGGGATGTCGTAGAGCATGACGGGAACATCCACGGCGGAGGCGATGGTCTCGAAGTGGGCGCGGACACCGGCCTGGCTGGGCTTGTTGTAGTACGGGGTCACCAGCAGGAGGCCGTCGACGCCGAGGGCTGCGGCCTGCCGGGACAGGTGGACCGAGTGCGCGGTGTCGTTGGTGCCGGTACCGGCGATGATGGCGGCGCGTCCGCCGACGGCATCCTTGACCGCGCGGAACATGCCGAGGTTCTCTTCATCCGTCAGCGTGGAGGTCTCGCCCGTGGTGCCGGTGACCACCAAGCCATCGCAGCCGTCGTCGACCAGCTTGGTGGCCAGCGCTGCCGCCTGGTCGTAATCCACGGCGCCGTCCTTGGTGAACGGCGTGACCATGGCGGTCAGGAGGGTACCGAGGGCAGGGATGTGCGCGGAAGAGTCAGCCATGGAAAAAACGTTACCCTGTCCCCGGCTGGTTAGGACAATGCCACGGGCGTGACAAGCGTCAAATAGTCTGGCTGCCAGGCCGCGGCGCGTCAGTTCCGGCATTGCAGTAGCGTCCGACGGCGGCCTGCCGCAGGTCCTCCGCCCAGGTGACGAGCCGCTGGGCCGCCCGGACGTAGTGGAACAGCTCCACGGGAGTCAGGGCGTCGAGGTCCGTCTCAGACAGGCGCCGGGCCAGCTCCGCACCCTCGGGCTGGGCATCGAGGGTGGTGCCTTCGCTCTCCCACTGGACGTCCGCCGCCGGATGCCCGGCCACGAGCTGCCGGAACAGGTAGTCCACCACTCCCGGGCTCATGGCCTTCAGCACTCCGCCGTCCCCGGCAGCAGCCCGGCCGAGGGCACCAGCCTCCGGACCGTCGACCCCGGGATGGCCGGCCGCCACGCTCCCCGGCGGCCGCCCTCCCGGCTGCCGCTTGTCGGGCTGCTGCTTGTCGGAGAACCGATCGTCGGGGTGCCTGTTGTCGGGGCGCCTGTGGGGTTGCGGAGAGGGCGTGAGCATGGAGCCATGGTATTCGAACATATATTCGAATACAAGGGTGCGGAAAACGCACGTTCATGCCGTGCGTGCCGTCAGCCACCTTGGCAGGGCGGCTGCTTTCCCTGCTTGACACCGGCCTGGGAAGCACGGTGTGAGACGATCTGGTCATGACGTCCCGCATCCCGGCCACCAGGTCCCGGAAGACCCAGGGGCGGCAGCAACCGGGCCGCCTCCGAGGCGTAGACGCTGCCCGCGGCCTCGCCTTGCTCGGCATGATGGCCACCCATCTGCTGCCCACCTTCGAATCCAACGCCAGCCTCACCCCCACGTGGGTGGGCCTGGTTTTTTCGGGCCGGTCAGCTGCCCTGTTCGCCGTGCTTGCCGGCGTGGGACTTGCTCTGTCCACGGGGAAGCACCTGCCCGTGGCGGGCAGGGAACTCTCCGCAGCCCGCCGCGGCGTGGCGCTGCGCGCCCTGGTGATCGCCGCCGTCGGACTCTCCCTGGGGGCGATGGACGTCAACGTGGCCATCATCCTGGTCCACTATGCGATGTTGTTCCTGTGCGTCCTTCCGTTCCTCGGGTTGGGCGCGAAACGCCTGTGCGCCTGGGCGGGGAGCTGGATCCTGGGGTCGCCGGTGCTGGCGTACCTGCTCAGGCCATGGCTCCTGGCTCCCGAACCGCCGCTGAAGTTGGGCCACAACCCTTCGTGGGAGGACCTGGCCGTGCCGTCGCAGCTGATCTCGGACCTGTTCTTCACCGGCTACTACCCGGTGTTCCAGTGGCTGTCGTACCTGCTGGTGGGACTGGCGGTTGGCCGCCTTGCGCTCACCCGGGCGCTGGTCCCGGTCTTCCTGCTTGTGGCCGGGACGGTGGTGGCGGTGGCCGCCAAGGTCCTGGGGGTCACCGCCATGGAGAGCTGGGGCGGCAGGCAGGCCCTGGAGAAGGTCCTCAACTCACCCGGCTACCCGCTGGGCAGCGTGCTGCAGGTCAACCTGACAGGCCTTCCCCAGGAGGGGTCCTGGTGGTGGCTGGCGTCGGCGGCACCCCATTCGGGGACGACGCTTGACCTGCTGCACACCTCGGCCGTGGCAGCCGCCGTCATCGGCGCCTGCCTGCTCCTGGAGCGGCTTGCGGAATGGGTGGACCTGGACCTGCTGCTGCCGCTGAGGGGACCGGGGGCCATGACTTTGACCCTCTACACCGTCCACGTCTGGATCGTGGCGGGCCTCTACCTGAAGCCGCTGCCCGAAGGCTGGACGGAGGACGGCATGTACTTCGTCCAGGCTCTCGCTGCGATCGCTATCGGTGTGGTGTTTGCGAAGCTGTCGTGGCGCGGCCCGCTGGAATGGGTGGGGCACGCGGCGAGCGGGCTGGGACGCGGCGGGCCCAAGGCCATGCACTAGGCCGGGGCGGCGACCGGCCGCGGGGTTCTGCCGCAACCGGCTATTGCGGAGTCACGGTGAAGGAGGTTGCTTCGTCGCCAAAGTCGTCCATCACTACGATCTTGACCGGGCCCTTCCTGACGTCGAACGCGATGATGCCCTGGCGGGCGGCGCCGGCGTTCACCTCTTCGGTGGGCAGGCCACCCATGCCCTCGTCCAGGTAGACGGGTTCGCCCTCGCTGCCCTCCGCGTCATAAACGGCAAAGTTCGACGGCGACGAGAGGCTGGTGCCGGTCAGTGCCTCCCAGGACACCTTGATGGCCAGGAAGCCTCCGTTCTTCGGCTCAAGGTAGGACATGTCCGGGATCTCGGCCATGTAGAGGGAGTCGAGGACCCCCACCTTTACGGTGTTGCCTTCGGAGACCGTGACCGTCAAGGAGTTTGCGCCGGTGGCAGCGCCCGATCCCGGTGACGGGGCGGCGGCTTGCGAGGCTGACGGAACCGGGGGCTGAACGGGGGTATTCCGGCCTTCGAGGGCCTTGGCTGTGATGGTGAGGGCCAGGACAGCGCTCAGGATTCCCACAATGATGCCCAGGAGCCAGAGCACACCGGTGATGATCCAGGCCTTCTTCCTGTTCTCCGGGTAGCCCTCCAGCGGGCGGCCATCCTTGTCCCGGGTGTTTCCGGTCAGGGTCATGATGAGGTCCACGATCGCCCAGATGCCCGCGCCGCCGGCCGTCAGCAGCTTGGCGACGGCCGACCCTGTCTTGCCGAGGTAGAACCGGTCCGCCCCGAACGTGCCCAGCAGGAGGGACAGGATCCAGGTGGTGACGAAGGACTTCCCCGGCCCGGCGGCATGGGGCACGTCCCCGTAGGGGCCGGGCTGGTATCCACCCTGCCGGTCCCCCTGGTACTGCCCGTCGAAACCGGCGGGTGACGGGTAGCCAAGGGGTGCGGGATAGTCCGAAGCTGCGGGATAGCCGGACGGGGCAGGGTAGCCGGAAGGTGCAGGGTAGCCCGAGGGCGCCGGATAGCCGGAAGGGGCAGGCGGGACCGGCGGAGCGGACGGCCCGTCCTGGGACGGGTGGGGGTGGCTGGGGTGGCTCATCGGTCTTCCTTCTATGGACAGGAGGTGGCAGCAGGCAGGCAGGCGCGGCGGACAGCCGTGCGATGCACAGGGGTGCCGGCCCAGGGGGCGCAGGATGCGCCGGATGCGGGCGGATTCAGGCCGCTTCCGCATACGGGGCTCGCAGAATGCGTGGCCCCGCGCGCGGCGCGGAAGTTGGTCCCAAGCTTGCCCCCAAAGCCGGAAAGTGTTTGTCCACCGACCGTACTATCCCGCGCGAAGAAACTGCGATGGGCAGAAATACCCATCGCAGTAGTGGCAACCCGGCCGCCGCGGCGCGGCGGGGAGCGCCTAGGAAGCTGCGGTGAAGAGCCGGACGGCGTCGCGCATGGACGCGCGGGCGCGTTTGCGGTCCCCGGCGGCGTCGTAGGCGCAGCTCAGCCGGAACCAGGACCGCCAGTCATCGGGGGCGGCTTCGGCTTCCACGCGGTACTTTTCGAATTCTGCATCTGCCGCGGCCCGCACGATCCTGCCGCCGGGGGTGCGCGGCAGTTCATCCACCGGCAGGCCGCCTTCGGCCTCGAGGACCTTGGCCATCTGCTCGGTCCGGGCACCGAACAGCAGCTCGCGGATGAGGGCCCAGGCGCCGATGACGGGCAGCACCAGGTAGGCGGCGCCGATGGCTTTGGCCGTCAGGTTGCCGTCGCCCAGGAGCAGGACCGAGCGCTGGAAGGAGACCACCAGGTAGAAGACCAGCAGCAGAGTCACTGCGCCCACCCAGATCTTGGTGCGGTTCCTCCGGAACCCGGAGAGGAACGCGTTCACGGCCTAAAGCCCCAGGTCCAGGTAGCCGTCGAGGCCGACGGTCAGGCCGGGGTGGGCAGCGACGTTGCGCACGCCCAGGAGCACGCCGGGCATGAAGGAGGCGCGGTCAAAGGAATCGTGGCGGAGGGTCAGCTGTTCCCCGGGTCCGCCGAGCAGGACTTCCTGGTGCGCCACGAGCCCGCGGAGCCGCACGCTGTGGACGCGGACGCCGTCCACGTCGCAGCCGCGTGCTCCGGCAAGTTCGCTGGTGGTGGCGTCGGGGCTGGGGGGCACCGCGGCGGCGGCGCGCTCCCCCGCGATCAGCTGGGCGGTGCGCACGGCGGTGCCGGAGGGGGCGTCCACCTTGTCCGGGTGGTGCAGTTCGATGATTTCCACGGACTCGAAGTACTTGGACGCCTTGGCGGCGAAGGCCGAGGCGAGCACCGAGCCGAGGGCGAAGTTGGGGGCGATGAGCACGCCCGTCTGCGGATGTCCGGCCAGCAGGGATTCGAGCGCGGACAGCCGCCCGGCGTCCCACCCGGTGGTTCCCACGACGGCGTGGATGCCGTGTTCGACGGCGAAGCGGACGTTCGCTTCGGTGCTTTCGGGAACCGTCAGGTCCACCAGGTACTGCGCGCCGGCGGCCGTGACCTGGTCCAGCGAGTCACCCCGCCCCAGGGCTGCGACGAGCTTCATGTCGGGTGCGGCGTCGATGGCCTTGACGGCTTCGGCGCCCATGCGTCCGTTGGCGCCCAGGACGGCCACCAGCTTGGGAGCGGAGTGTTGTTCGGTCATGGCGTTAAGCCTACCGGTGGGGCCGGTCCAGGCAGGAACCGGCCGGTGTGCGTTACCTCGCAGACGGCGGCGGCAGTAAACCTTCGGACGTCCGAAGGTTCGGCCACACCCTCAGCTGCCGACGCCGACCCACTCCACGGTCCCGTCGGAGAAGAACTGTTCCTTCCAGATGGGGACCTGCTCCTTGATCCGGTCCACCAGTTCGGAGCAGACCGCGAAGGCCTGGCCGCGGTGGGCAGCGGAAACAGCACATACCAGCGCAGGGTCCCCGATTTCCAGCATCCCGATCCGGTGCGCCGCCCAGATCCGGACGGGCTGCTGCACGGCGTCTCCGCCGTTGCCGCCGGCAGCGTTCTGTTCGGCAACAAGGCGCGCGACGACGTCGGCCATGACCTGGTGTGCCGTGGGGTGCGCACTGTAGCTGAGGCGCTCGACTGCCTTGCCGCCGTCGTGGTTGCGGACCACGCCGCTGAAGCTGACCACCGCCCCGGCGGTGTCGCTTTCCACGGCGGCGATCGCCTGGTCCACGGAGATCGGCTCCGCGCTCAGGACGGCGGATACCACCTCAAATGCTGCGTCAGTGCCCATGTCCGCCTTCCAGCTGGTCGCAGAGGTGCCCGATCACCGGGTCGAGGACGGTCAGTCCGTCCATGACCCCTTTCGGTGAACCGGGCAGATTTACTATAAAGGTTCGTCCGGCAGCACCTGCATAGCCGCGGCTCAGCGCGGCCAGGGGGGTCTTCGCGGCGCCGGCCCGCCGGATGGCTTCCATGATTCCCGGGATTTCCCGCTCGAGGAAGGGCAGGGTGACGTCAGGTGTCCGGTCGTCGGGGCTCAGGCCGGTACCGCCGCTGGTGATGATGACGGCGGGATGCTGGGTCAGCAGCGCCCGGATGGCCCCCGCCACGGGTTCGCCGTCCGGCACCACCATGGCCGGGAACACGTCAAAGCCGTGTTCGGCCAGCCAGTCCGCGATGACCGGGCCGGTCTCGTCGTCGTAAATCCCCGCCGCCGCGCGGGTGGAAGCGATCACGATGCCGGCCTTGCGCCCCTGCACGTCGCCGTGCCGGTGCGGTTCCGGGAGGTTCAGGATTCCGGGGCTGGTCACAGTGTCCAGTCCCCGCTCTTGCCGCCGCTCTTGGCCAGCACCTTGATGTCCGTCAGGACGGCATGCTTGTCCACGGCCTTGATCATGTCGTAGACGCTGAGGGCTGCCACCGACGCGGCCGTGAGGGCTTCCATCTCGACGCCGGTGACGCCGCGCGTCTTGACGCTGGCGGTAATGGCGACGGCGGACGGGCCGAGGTCAAAGTCGACGGTGACTTTGGAGATGGGCAGCGGATGGCAGAGCGGGATCAGCTCCGGAGTCTTTTTGGCGGCCATGATGCCGGCCACGCGGGCAACCGCCAAAGCGTCACCCTTGGGCAGGCCGCCGCTCCCCAGCAGTTCCATCACCTCGGCGGTGGTGTGGACCGTGGCGGTGGCCGTGGCCTCCCGCGTGGTCTCTGCCTTGGCGGAGACGTCCACCATCTGGGCGCTGCCGTCCTGGCGCAGGTGCGTCAAGGCAGCCGGGGTCTGTTCTGAATTCACAGCATCCATACTTCCACCTCATCGCCGGCGGTGAGCTCCGTTACGCCAGCCGGTACATGCACCAGGACGTTGGATCCCGCGAGCGCGTGCATCAGGTGCGAGCTTTCGCCGCCTTCCAGGTGCACGGTGCCGTCCGCGTGCAGGCTGCCGCGCCGGACCTGGTGCTTTTGCGCGGGCGAGCTGAGCTCCCCGCCCAGGCGGGCCCGGACGGGCAGGCGCGGCGCCGGCGCGCCGAGCAGCGCACCCAGGGCGGGGCGCAGGAACATCTCAAAGGACACCAGGCAGCTGACCGGGTTGCCGGGGAACCCCAGGAACGGAACGCCGTCGAACGTTCCTATGCCCTGCGGGCCGCCGGGCTGCATGGCCACGTGCAGGAACTCCACGGGCTGGTCCGCCATCGCCTGCCGCACCACTTCGTAGGCGCCTTTGCTGACCCCGCCCGTGGTGACGATGAAGTCCACCCCGGAGCCTGCTGTCCGCAGCAGGTTGCGCAGTTCGTCCGGGTTGTCGGTGGAGATCCCGGCGCGCCGGACGGCCAGGCCGGCTTGCCGCATGGCTGCTTCCAGCAGGGTGCCGTTGGCATCGTAGATCTTGCCGGGTTCCAGCGGTTGCCCGGGTTCCACCACCTCGTCACCGGTGGCCACCAGCAGCACGGCCGGGGCCGGGTACACCGTGGCCTCTGGGATGCCGAGCGCGGCAAGGAGCCCCAGCTGTGCCGGGCCCAGGAAGGTCCCGGCAGCCAGTGCCCGCTCCCCCGAGCCGATATCGCTGCCCGCTGCGCGCACGTAGGTCCCTGGCGCCGTGGGCGGGAGGGTTACCGTGCGTCCGTCCCCCGGGTCGACAAAATGGTCGGGCTCGGCGCGTTCAATGGGCACGACGGCGTCAGCCCCCGCCGGGATCATCGCACCGGTCATGATGGGAGCCGCCGTCCCGGGTTCCAGGGGCTGCGGACGTGACCCGGCGGGAACCGGCGGCACGATGCGCAGGCCCGTGCCGCCGTCGGGAATATCCGCCGAACGGATGGCATAGCCATCCATCTGGGAATTGGCGAACGGTGGAAGGCTGCCCGGTGCGGTGACATCCTGCGCCAGGCCACGGCCCAGGGCCTGGCTGAGCGGCAGGGTTTCGGTGCGGTCCCCGCTGCGGATGGCCTGGAGGAG
The DNA here is from genome assembly GCF_054890965.1 of Arthrobacter sp. C152. NCBI lineage: Bacteria > Bacillati > Actinomycetota > Actinomycetes > Micrococcales > Micrococcaceae > Arthrobacter > Arthrobacter sp. C152. The sequence goes on along the minus strand of NZ_JBTZSU010000017.1, from coordinate 16,871 downwards.
TTCCACGACGGCGGCCGCATGGTCGGCGACGGGGCGTGCGTGCCCTGCCGCGTGGTGGGCGTGGCCGTGGCCGTGCTGGAGATGGCTGGTCATGGGTACGCCTTTGGTCGCGGCCTTCAGGATTTCACGTCCACTCTAACCGTGTGGAATCCGGTGGCTCCGTCGGGAGCCGGAGGCCTCGGCGTTTCGTCCTGGGCGTTGCCGCGCAGGTCGGTGGCCCGGACCTGGACCTCGTATTGCCCGGGAGTGAGGTCCGCGGCCAGCTTCCACTGGTACCAGGTGTCGCGCGATATGCCGGGGGCGAGCTCCGCTTCCCGCCACGGCCCCCGGTTGATCCGCAGCTCCACCTTGCCGATGCCCGTGTGCTGCGCCCAGGCGACGCCGGCGAACACAACGGTGCCTGCGCTGACCGGGCGTCCGCTGCGCGGCACGTCGATCCGGGACGAGGTCTTGATGGGGCCGCGCTCGGACCAGCCCCGCGGGGTCCAGTAGCCGGCGTCGTCGGCGAACCTGGTGACCTTCAGCCCGGTGACCCACTTGGTTGCCGACACGTACCCGTACAGGCCCGGCACCACCAGGCGGACCGGGAACCCGTGCTCCAGCGGCAGCGGCTCGCCGTTCATCCCGATGGCGAGAATCGCGTCCCGGCCTTCGTCAGCCAGGACATCCAGTGGCGTGCCGGCGGTCCACCCGTCGGCGCTTCGCGAGAGCACCATGTCCGCACCCGCGTGTGGACGTGCCTGCGCGAGCAGTTCGCGGACCGGCCAGCCCAGCCAGCGGGCGTTCCCGATCAGGTCGCCGCCCACGCCGTTGGAGACGCACGCGATGGTGATGTGGCGCTCCACCAGGGGCTTGGCCAGGAGTTCGGCGAAGGTGAGTGACACTTCCCGCTCCACCATGCCGATCACGGTCAGGGTCCACTGGTCCGGGTTGACCGAGGGCACGGACAAGGCAGTATCGATCCGGTAGAAGTCGGGGTTGGGGGTGATGAGCGGCGTTGCGCCGGCGACGCCGGTTTCCGCCCCGGCGGGGATTGCCGGTGCCGCCGACGCCGCCGACGGCAGGCTGAGGCGGCCCCTGGCTTCGCTGACGGCAATCGCCGCGCTGCGCCAGAATCCTGCGGCTGCCCCTCCCAGGGCGGTCGCTGCCCCCGTGATGGCGAGGGCCTGGAGGAAGCGGCGCCGCGGCCTGCCCCCTGGCGCCGGCTCCGCCTCCCACTCCCGCAGGCGGCGGACCAGGAACCGCAGCAGGAGGGCGGCGATGGCGGCCCCCACGAGCGGGAGCGCAACGGCGGCCGGGGTGGCTTGGGCCCGGGTCAGGACGGCGGCGGCGCCGGCGAGTCCGAACAGGCCTGCCAGCGCGGCCCCGGTGAACTTCCGGCGCTCCTCCACCACCCCGGCCAGCGCGGCGAGCCCGGCAATGACCAGCGCCATGCCGGCCAGCAGCGCGGCTTTGTCCGCCGTGCCGAAGAGGGAAATGGCCCAATCCTTCACACCGGGGGGAACGGCGTCGATGACGGCGCCGCCAACTGCCGTCAGTGGCGACAGGGAGGGGCTGGCGAAACCCGCCAGCAGTTCCCCCGCCACCACGCCGCCGCCGATGGCGGCAACACCCGCGGCCGCCGCGAGGCCTCCGTGCCTGCGGCGCGCTGACTCCTGACCCATGGGACTGTCCGTTCGCTCCCTGAGGCCCGCTCCGCCGTCGTGCATTGCGCTGGCCAGGGACTCCACCTCCAGCATAGTTTTGCGCAGGCGTTCCTGCGCCGGACGGGCCGGATGCGGGCTGCGGGCGGCCCGGAAACGTCACGGATGTGATGCGCGGCTCAACGTGGCGTAGCCTGAATCCATGAGTGTCCAGCTAGGCATGCCAGAGCCACGGCGGGAAGCAGCAGCGGCGCTGCCGGCCGTTCCCCCACAACGGCCTGCTGGCGCGCCGGCCGGCCTGGCGGACCGCTACGGCCGCCGCGCCACGGACATGCGACTTTCCCTGACGGACAAATGCAACCTCCGCTGCACCTACTGCATGCCCGCGGAAGGCCTGGAGTGGCTCGCGAAGCAGGCCATCATGTCCGCCGAAGAGATTGTCCGGATTGTCCGGGTGGGCGTGGAGCAGCTGGGCGTCCGTGAATTGCGGCTGACCGGTGGCGAACCGCTCGTCAGGCACGATCTGGTGGACATCATCGCCGCCCTCCGCCGGAACCACCCGGACCTGCCGATCTCGATGACCACCAACGGAGTGGGCCTGGCGAAGAAAGCGGCGGCGCTCAAGGAGGCCGGCCTCACTCGGATCAACGTGTCCCTGGATTCCCTGCATGAGGAAACGTTCACCAAGCTGACCCGGCGGCCCTTCCTGGACCAGGTGCTGGCCGGCGTGGACGCCGCGTGGGCAGCAGGCCTGGGGCCCGTCAAGCTCAATGCCGTGCTGATGCGCGGCATCAACGATGCCGAGGCGCCGCAACTGCTGGCGTGGGCGCTGGGACGCCGGTACGAGCTGCGGTTCATCGAGCAGATGCCGCTGGACGCCGATCACGGCTGGACCCGACGCAACATGATCATCGCCGCGGAGATCCGCGGGCTGCTGTCCCGGGATTTCGTCCTCAGTCCCGATCCCCGGGCCCGTGACGGCGCCCCGGCCGAGCGTTTTGAAGTACGACGCCGGGCGGCGGGTTCGGCGGACACGGACAGTCCCGTGCTGGGAACCGTGGGAATCATCGCTTCCGTCACCGAGCCGTTCTGCGCGGACTGCCGGCGGACCAGGATCACGGCCGAGGGCAAGATCATGAGCTGCCTTTTCTCCCACGAGGAATTCGACCTGCTGGGCCTGCTGCGCTCCGGTGCTGGCGACGATGAGCTGGCCCGGCGGTGGCAGGATGCCATGTGGGTCAAGCCGAAGGCCCACGGCATGGACCACGTGGGACTTGACGCTCCGGACTTCGTCCAGCCGGACCGCAGCATGAGCGCTATCGGGGGCTGACAGGAAATGCACGTACGTTACTTCGCTGCCGCACGCGTCGCTGCGGGCTTCGAGGAAGAGAAGTTCGATCTGCCCGAAGGGGCCACCGTGGCGGACCTGCTGCAGGCCGTCCTTGCCGTGGAGCGGCCGGAGCCGCCGGCCGGCACCCCTGCGTTGTCGCGGCTCCTTGCCCGCAGCAGCTTGCTCTTGAATGAGGTGGCAGTGCGCGATCAATCGACCGTGCTGGGTGCCGACGACGTGGTGGACGTACTGCCTCCGTTCGCTGGAGGGTAGTATCCTCCTGCCCCGGGCTTTTGCCCCCGGGAGCCGTCCCGCTGTGAATGTCGGACCCCTGCTGGATGATGTTCGTATGGGAATCTGCGGCGGTTCAGTGAGCGGTTCAGGGGCGGCGATGGAGGGTGTTCGTGCCTCTGTTGCTGCCCTTGATGCGCTGTTCCTGGAGGAAGCTGCGCTTGCTTCCGGTGACCCTGCTGGTACGGGCACTGATGGTCACGGCGCCTGGGTCGATGTGTTGCAGCGGCAGTACGAGATCCGGCTGGAGCGGCTGGAACTCGTGTCCCGCCTTGAGGGCCAGCTCGCCGCGGCGAAAGCGCAGGACGCGGCCGACTGCATCCGGATCCAGCAGGCCATGGCCCCGCCGGAGGCGTCCGTGCCGGAACGCACCTACACCGAAATGTCCGCGGTGGAGGAGATCGCCGGGGTCCTGACCATCAGTTCCGCGGCAGCGGGGGCGTTCGTGCACCAGGCGCAGCAGGTCTGCTCGCTGCCGCCGGTCATGGACGCCCTGGCCGGGGGGGCGGTGTCGTGGCAGCACGCGAAAGTCATCGTCGATGAAACCGAAGGCCTCAGCCCTGCCGGGGCGGCGTCCCTGGTGGCGCACTTCTTCGACCCCACCGCCCCGAACCCGGCCCGCGGCGCCGCCCCCGGCGACCTCGTCCCGTCACGGTTCCGGGCCAAGGCCCGTACCTGGCGCGAACGCCACCACCCCGAATCGATCGAGGAACGCCACACCAAAAGCGCCGCGGACCGGCGGATGGAATACCGCCCGGACAAAGACGGCATGGCCTGGATCTCACTCCACCTCCCCGGCGATACCGCCTCCGCGATCTGGAACCGCACCACCGCCATCGCCCGCGGCCTCCAAGGACCCGACGAACCCCGCACCCTCACCCAGCTCCGCCCCGACATCGCCGCCAGCGTGCTCCTCGGCGCCGGAACCACCAGCGCCGGAACCACCAGCTCCGGCGACACCAGCTCCGGAACCATCAGCGCCGGCGGCACCGGCTCCGGGGATGGCAGTTCCCCGCACCCAGGAACCACGGCCCTCGGCCAGGTCCCCGTCCCAAAGGCCGATGTCCTGGTCATGGTTCCGGTGTTCTCCGCCCTCGGCGTCACCGACGAACCCGCCATCCTCGACGGCTACGGACCGATCCCGGCCTCCATGGCCCGCAAACTCCTCGCCGACGGCGCGGACTCGTTCCACCGGGTCCTCGTCGACCCGGCGGACGGGGCGCCCCTGGAGATCGGGCGCAGAAGCTACCGGCTGCCGGCGGCCATCAAACGCTGGATCAGGATGCGGGACCGCAAGTGCACCTTCCCCGGCTGCAGCAACCGCACCGCCGACAACGACACAGACCACCTTCAGGCCTGGCAACACGGCGGCACCACCGGCGTTTCGAACCTGGGACAGCTGTGCCCCAAGCACCACCGCCTCAAGCACAACAGCGGCTGGACCCCCACCCCCGCCACCATCAACAAACCACCCGGCTGGACTTCACCCACCGGCCGCCACTACCCAGCCGAACAACACGACCCCGAACCACCCCACTGGCCGCCCGGTGCACTGCAATCCGGCGCACTGCGCACCGGTTTAGCCGCAGAAGTGCCTTTCTGGTTCGACCCGCCACCCGAAGAGCCGCCCGGAGAGAATCTGCTCGACCCTGATGACCTGTGCGCCGCGGATCCGCTCTGGGATGACTTCTACGCCTTGGCCTTCTGCCTGCCACCAGATCCCTGGAAACACTCGAATCTCTCGCCACTGTGAAGGTGGGCCGCCGCAGCGCCGGGGTACAGGCGCTGCAGCTGCTTCCCGATCCCTGCGCATTCCCCCACGTCCTGGCTACGCACGGAAGCCGGTTCCCAGGGCCATGGCAAGCAGGGCTGCACGGCTGTGGACTCCGCAGACTTGGAAGACCTGCTTGAACTGGTCCTGCACCGTGTACGCCGTCACCTGGCGGGCCTTAGCCATGGCCACCGTATCCGCCCCTGCCGCAGCCAGCCGCAGAAGCTCCCCTTGCCGGGGCGTCAAGCCAAACGCCCGGGCAAACAGGTCGAGCCGGTCAGGAACGGAACAACTTTGGATCGTCACGGCCAGAGGTGGGGTCGAACCAGGCATCCCGGGTGCCATGCGGCTGGCACGCAGGGAAGCCCAGTGGCCCGCCCCGACGTGGACCCGGCATTCCGCCTCGTGGGTGTCGACTCCTGCCTCCCTGGCCATCAGTTGCGCAGCCACATTCAGCACTTCAGCAGGAGTGTGCTGATGCGGAAACGGGCCGGGCTGGAGCAACTGCAGCCATTCGGCCACTGAGGCGGTGCGGCCCACTATCGCCAGTTCTTCGTCCAGGGTCAGGACGGCTGGTTCTGGAAGGTCCGGCCGGACGGCTGCAGGGTCCGACTTTGGGTGGGATGCGGACACGGACACGTTGCCGAACTCACTGGCAGTTGCGCGGCGCAACGCCGGCGTTACTGCCTCGGCGACCCGGCCCAGATAGGCAATCTCGTGGTCGGAAGATGCGCCGTTCATCGGCCCCTGCCCGCCTGTCCGCCACAGATCGAGCCATGCCCAGCAACCGTATTTGTCCGCGAACACAACCGACAGCACGTCGCGTACGCCGTAGTGCTGCAGTAATCCGTTCCAGACCGGGCTGCGTGAAGGGTCTCCGTGCGCCGCCTGCAAAAGGGTGGTTGCCGGCAGCGAAGCATGCATCAGTGTGGTCCACCGGCCTGGTCCGGAGAGGTACTTGAGGCGGATAAGCCGCGGCAGTTCCTGCGGGCAGGGAATCCTGGCGCGCGGCGCCATCCCGACAGCCGTCCGGGGATCGCAGAGGGGCCACACAAAGGCATCGAAAGGCAGTATCCTGCCAAGTTCGGCGAGCACTGCTCCGCGCAGAGCCTTGTGGTCCAGGTCCGAGCCTGCAAGGAGCCGGATCCGCTCCAGGCTCCGATCTTCAGCCCAGCCCTTGGTCATGTCCCCAGTATGCTCCCGCACCCGTTCCGCTACGGCAGGACTATGACCGCGAAAGCAAGAAACCCAGATTTCTGGGATACCGGCAGCCGGCGCAGCCATCTACGGTGGCAGCGTGGGATACAGGCTGGGGAACCCGGGAAGAGGAAGCAAGGAGGAACGGGCATGTACACCCTGCAGATAGAACACGGCATTACGGACTTCGACACCTGGAAGGCGGCCTTCGACCGGGATCCGGTCGGCCGTGCGGCATCCGGAGTACTGGCGCACAGGATAGGCCGTCCGGTGGGCGAGCCGCATTACATTGTCGTGGAGTTGGACTTCGCCCACCTGGCGCAGGCAGAGCAGCTGCTGCTGAACCTTCGGACCCGGGTATGGCGCTCCCCCGCGAATGCTCCGGCCCTTGCGGGTACACCGACCACCCGGATCATTGAAACGCAGTAACGAAACGCAGTAACCCCAAGCGTCAGGCGCGGCGAAAGACTGACCGCATGAACGGCCTGTAAGCCGGGTACTTTCCGTCGGCAGCCGCGTGCGGCTCGTCGCCGTCGTCGGGCTTGCCCACAGAACGCAACTCCGTCACGTGCTGCAGGACGCCGCCCTCAACGCTGATGGTGTGGCGGGTCCAGCCTGCGCCGCCCTGCCGCTCCACCCGGATGGCGCCGTCGTGCCAGGTGCAGCGCGCGGCGGCAGCGGGTGCCGCGCCTGTGCTGTCGATGTAGTACCACAGCACGTCCTTGCGGACAGGATCGATGCTGAAGATGCCGTGGCCCTCGAAATGCCTGCCGTCGGCCTCAACATGCCGGTAGCTTTGCACCACTCCGAAACCACCGGCCAGCGGACTGTAGGAGACCTCAGCGTCGACGCTGCGCTCCGGCCCCCATGGGCCGGCCGCCAGCTGGGTGCTTCCCCGCCAACGGCCGATCAGGCCGTTAAAGGCGGGGTGGCCAGCGGGAGGCGCGCCGCCGTCGTCGCGAACCCCGAAGCCACCCTCGCGTGCGGATCCCTGCACGGCATTCCCCTCACCCCGGCACGCGGAAACGGCACCGGATGGGGTTATCTTAAGCCCCATGGGTGCCCCGTGTCCGGGGAAGCGGAGGTGTGCAGCTAGACGGGTACGCGGGCAGCGAATCCGAAGGTTTCCGACTCCTCGAACGGGCCCACGACCGTGACGGTGCGGGGGGCGGCAGCCAGTTCGGCGGCGAGCTCCTGCACCTGCTCCGCGGTGACAGCCTTGATGAGCCGCAGGGTCTCATCGATGTCCTGGTACTCGCCCGAGACGAGCTCGGCGCGGCCCAGCCGGGACATCCGGGACCCCGTGTCCTCCAGTGCCAGGACGATCCCGCCCCCGAGCTGGCCCACGGCCTTGCGAAGTTCGTCGTCGGAAATGCCATGCTCGGCCAGCTTGTCCAGCTCCACAGCCAGCAGGTCCAGAACCTGCCGCACTTTGGAGGGCGTGCAGCCGGCGTACATTCCGAAGTAGCCGGCATCGGCGTAGGAGGACGCAAAGGAATAGGTTGAGTACACGAGCCCACGCTTTTCGCGGATCTCCTGGAACAGGCGGGAGGACATCCCGCCGCCCAGGACAGCGTTCAGGACACTCATCACGTAGCGCCGTTCGTCGGTGGCCACGATCGTGGGGCAGCCCATGATGATGTTCGCCTGTTCCACCGCACGCTTGACCACGTGCAGCCCCGACGTCCCCGTAATCAGGGCACGTTCGGTGGAGCGGCGCTTGACCGGTGCTGCGTCGTTCTCCAGTGACCAGCCGGCCGACTCAAGGGCTTCCATCACAAGGCCGCAGACGACGTCGTGGTCCAGGCCGCCCGCCGCGGTGATCACCAGTTCGTCGGGCCGGTAGTAGCGGCGGTAATGCTCCCACACGGAGTCGCGGGCCACAGCCTTGATGGCGTCCGGGGTGCCGCCGATGGGACGGCCCAGGGGGTGGCTGCCGAGAACAGCGGAGACAAAGTGTTCGTGGGCGACGTCCGTGGGGTCATCGCTGTCCATCGCGATTTCCTCGAGGATGACGTCGCGTTCCTGCTCCATCTCGTCCGGATCCAGCACGGCCCCGGTGATCATGTCGGCGATAACGTCGATGGCCATCGGCAGGTCAGTGTCCAGGACGCGGGCGAAGTAGCAGGTGCTTTCCTTGGCCGTGGCGGCGTTGGACTCTCCCCCGACTTCGTCAAACGCCGAGGCGATCTCCAGGGCGGTGCGCCGCTTGGTCCCCTTGAACAGGAGGTGCTCCAGGAAGTGGGTGGAACCGTGCTGGCCGGGAGCCTCGTCACGGGACCCCACGCCCACCCAGAACCCGATGGTGGCCGACCGCTGGCCCGGCATCGCCTCGGTCAGAACCCGCACTCCCCCGGGCAGCACGGAACGGCGCACCTCGGACCCTCCGTCGGAGCCGTGGACCAGGGTGTCGCCGGCGTGGTTCTGCTCAAGCGGCAGGGGTACAACAGTCATAAAGGCCTTTCAAAGGGGGCAGCCGGATCTGGCTGCCATCGTAACAGCGGCGGGGCCGGTGGATCATCCACCGGCCCCGCCGATTCATTGCTATGCCGGAAGTCCGGAAGTGCTTAGGCCTCAGAACCTTCTGCAGGCTCCGCAGCCGGGGCACCCTCGGTGCCGGCCGCTTCGTCTTCGGCCACCACCGGGGCGAGGGAGAGCTTGCCGCGGTCGTCGATCTTGGTGATTTCCACCTGGATCTTCTGGCCCACGGACACAACGTCGTCGACGTTGTCCACGCGCTTGCCGTTGGCCAGCTTGCGCAGCTCGGAGATGTGCAGGAGGCCGTCCTTGCCCGGGGTCAGCGATACGAAGGCACCGAAGGTGGTGGTCTTGACGACCGTACCCAGGTAACGCTCGCCGATTTCCGGGACCTGCGGGTTCGCGATGGCGTTGATGGCGGAGCGTGCTGCCTCGGCAGACGGGCCGTCGGTGGCGCCAATGTAGACGGTGCCGTCGTCCTCGATGGAGATGTCGGCGCCGGTGTCTTCCTGGATCTGGTTGATCATCTTGCCCTTGGGGCCGATGACCTCGCCGATCTTGTCCACGGGGATCTTCACGGCGATGACGCGCGGGGCGAACTCGGAGAGCTCGTCCGGGGTGTCAATGGCCGAGTTGATGACGTCCAGGATGTGCAGGCGGGCTTCGCGGGCCTGCTTCAGGGCTGCCGCCAGGACCGAGGCGGGGATGCCGTCGAGCTTGGTGTCCAGCTGGATGGCGGTGACGAACTCGGAGGTACCGGCAACCTTGAAGTCCATGTCGCCGAAAGCATCTTCGGCGCCGAGGATGTCGGTCAGCGCCGCGTAGCGGGTCTGGCCGTCAACCTGGTCGGAAACCAGGCCCATGGCGATACCGGCGACGGCGGCCTTCAGCGGCACACCGGCGTTCAGCATGGACAGGGTGGACGCGCAGACGGACCCCATCGAGGTCGAACCGTTGGAACCGAGGGCCTCGGACACCTGGCGGATGGCGTAGGGGAATTCCTCGCGGGACGGCAGCACCGGAACGAGCGCGCGCTCTGCCAGGGCACCGTGGCCGATTTCGCGGCGCTTCGGGGAACCGACGCGGCCGGTTTCACCGGTGGAGTACGGCGGGAAGTTGTAGTTGTGCATGTAGCGCTTGGTCTTCACCGGCGACAGCGAGTCGATCTGCTGCTCCATCTTCAGCATGTTCAGCGTGGTGACACCCATGATCTGGGTTTCGCCGCGCTCGAAGATGGCGGAGCCGTGGACGCGGGGCAGGACCTCGACCTCGGCGGTGAGCTGGCGGATGTCCGTCAGGCCACGGCCGTCGATGCGGACCTGGTCCTTGAGGATGCGCTGGCGCACCACGTGCTTGGTGACCGAGCGGAACGCTGCGGACAGTTCCTTCTCGCGGCCTTCGAACTGGTCGGCGAGGCCGGCGAGGACTTCGTCCTTGAGGGCGTCGGAAGCGTTGTCGCGCTCCTGCTTGTCGGCGATCTGGAAGACAGCGGCCAACTTGTCGGCAGCGGCGGCCTCGACGGCGGCGTAAGCGTCGTCTTCGTAGTCCAGGAAGACGGGGAATTCGACGGTGGGCTTGGCGGCGCGGGCGGCCAGGTCAGCCTGGGCGTCGCACAGGGCCTTGATGAACGGCTTGGCAGCCTCGAGGCCTTCGGCAACAACTTCCTCGGTGGGGGCGGTGGCGCCCTGTTCCTTGATGAGGTTCCAGGAGTTGTCCGTGGCTTCGGCTTCGACCATCATGATGGCGACGTCGTCACCGGCAACGCGGCCGGCCACCACCATGTTGAACACGGAGTTTTCCAGCTGCGAGTGCTTCGGGAAGGCAACCCACTGGGAGCCGTTTTCGTCGGCGACCAGGGCAACGCGGACGCCACCGATGGGGCCGGAGAACGGCAGGCCCGAGAGCTGGGTGGACATCGAGGAAGCGTTGATGGCTACGACGTCGTAGAGCTCGTCCGGGTTGATGGCCAGCACGGTGACGACGATCTGGACTTCGTTGCGGAGGCCCTTGATGAAGGCGGGGCGCAGCGGGCGGTCCATCAGGCGGCAGGCGAGGATGGCTTCGGTGGACGGACGGCCTTCGCGGCGGAAGAACGAGCCCGGGATGCGGCCGGCGGCGTACATGCGCTCTTCGACGTCGACGGTCAGCGGGAAGAAGTCGAAGCCTTCGCGCGGGTGCTTGCCGGCGGTGGTGGCGGACAGCAGCGCGGTGTCATCGTCGATGTACACCATGGCGGCGCCGGCTGCCTGCTTGGCAAGGCGGCCGGTTTCGAAGCGGATGACCCGCTTGCCGAAACGGCCATTGTCAATGACTGCCTCTGAGAACTGGATTTCGGGACCCTCCAAGAGAGTCACCTCCGTTTCTGTTTCACGGAAGTCCAGCCGCATCAACCCAGCCCAGCATCTGTCTACTGGCCCTGCACCCGGTCATCGATCGAGACCCACGGGCCGCCGGCTTCACCAAAGAAGCCGTTCCCGGGGATCACTACCGAGGACCGCGAATGCGTGATGCGGTTGATCCTCCTGTTTAGTTTTTCTTTTGAAGAAGGCGGCCCGTTCCATGGTGGAAGGGGCCGCCCCAAAGCCAGACTAGCGGCGCAGGCCGAGGCGCTCGATGAGCGAACGGTAGCGGGCGATGTCAGTCTTCTTGAGGTAGCTCAGCATACGCTTGCGACGACCAACCATGGCCAGCAGACCGCGCTGGGTGTGGAAGTCGTGCTTGTGCTCCTTCATGTGCTCAGTCAGATCCTTGATCCGCTGGGTCAGGACGGCAACCTGGACCTCGGGTGAACCGGTGTCGCCTTCGGCGGTTGCGTATTCCTTGATGATGGACTGCTTTACAGCGGCGTCAAGTGCCACAATTACTCCTTGGGAATGTGCCGTGAGGGCCCGGTCAGAAACTCACTGCCGGGTCTGCCGCCTGCGTCCCGGACCGGCGAACCGGATCTGGCCTCAAGGCAACAGGAGCCAGCCGCCACGGACTGCAGCCGGATCCATCGTCAAGTTTACCGGGCAGCGCGTAACCTGTCGAAACAGGCGCCGCTGAGACCCCGCCGGGATCAGCCCTGCAGCCGGCCGCGGATGGCGGCCATCCCCTGCAGGACTTCCCCGAAGCTGGTGCTCAGCGGCGACAGGCCCACCCGGATGCCGCGCGGTGACCGGAAATCGGGGATCACGTCCTGGTCCCACAGCGCCTCCACGGTGGCTTTGGTGAAGTCCGGGTGGTCCACGGTGATGTGGCTTCCGCGCAGGGCGGGATCGCGCGGCGAGGCCAGGTCTGCGCCCAGGGGTGCCAGCCAGGCGTCGAATACCTCCACGGCGAATGCGGTCAGCTTCTCCGATTTGGCCCGGATGGCTGCCATCGATGCTTCCTCGATGAGGTCCAGGGTGCCCTGCATCGCCAGCATCCCGAAGATGGCGGGGGTGCCGCTGAGGAACCCGCGGATGCCCTCGGCCGGCTGGTACCCCGGGCCCATGTCGAAGGCATCCTTGCGGCCCATCCATCCCCAGATGGGCTGGTTGAGCGACGGCAGGTGCCGGCGGTTGACGTAGGCGAAGGCCGGCGAGCCGGGTCCGCCGTTGAGGTACTTGTAGGTGCAGCCCGCGGCGAAGTCCACGCCCGCGCCGTCCAGGTCGATCTCCACCGACCCCGCGGAATGGCACAGGTCCCACACCACCAGGGCGCCGGCGTCGTGCACGGCGGCGGTGATGCGCGGCAGGTCGGCGAGGTGCCCTGAGCGGTAGGCGATCTGGCTGAGGAGGACGACGGCGGTGCGCGGCCCGGCAGCTTCGCGCACCTGGTCAGCAGTCACCCCGGCGGCGGGATCCGGCGTGATCCAGCGCAGCGTCAGGCCTTCCTCGAGGGCGATGCCCTCCACGAGGTAGCGGTCCGTGGGGAAGTTCTCCGTGTCCAGGACGAGTTCGTTGCGGTCCGGGTCTTCCACGGCCGCCAGGGCCGCCCGGATCAGCTTGTACAACACCACGGTCGTGGAATCGGCGATGATGGTCTGGCCCGGGGCAGCGCCGAGGACAGCACGTCCCAGCTGGTCACCGATGGCGTGGGGCAGGTTGAGCCAGCGTTCGTCCCAGCCGCGGATGAGGCGGCCGCCCCATTCGTCCGCGATGAAGGCGGCGATGTCCCCGGCGGTGCGCTTCAGCGGGCGGCCCAGGGAATTGCCGTCAAGGTAGGCCAGGTCCGTGTTGGTTCCGATGAAGTGGCTGCGGTAATGCGCCAGCGGATCCTGGCTGTCAAGCTCCGCGGCGCGTTGCCGCAACGCCTCGCCGGTGGCTGCACGGTCTTCCAGGTGTTGGCTCATTGTCCGATCTCCGTCCTGACTGCGAATAGTTCCGGGAAGAACGTCAGCTCCAGTGCTTTCTGGAGGAAGGTCACGCCGCTGGAGCCGCCGGTGCCGGTCTTCATGCCGATGGTCCGCTGGACGGTGCGCAGGTGCCGGAACCGCCAGAGCTGGAAGTTGTCCTCAAGGTCCACGAGTTCCTCGCACGCCTCGTACGCGGCCCAGTTATCCGCGGCGTGCTCGTAGATGTGCTTGAACAGCGGGACCAGTTCCGGGGCGAACTCGTGCGCCCGCGTGACGTCGCGCTCCAGGACGGACGCGGGGACGTCGAAGCCCTGCCGGGCGAGGTAGGCGAGGAACTCGTCGTAGATGCTCGGCGCGGCCAGCAGTTCCGCCAGCATGGCGTGCGCCTGCGGGTCCGATTCGAAGACCGGCAGCATCTTCCGGTTCTTGTTGCCGAGCACGAACTCCACGGCCCGGTACTGGGCGGACTGGAAGCCCGAGGAATTGCCCAGGAAGCCGCGGAACTGGGAATACTCGGTGGGCGTCAGGGTGGCCAGCACGGACCACTGCTCCGTAAGGGTCTTCTGGATGTGCTTGACCCGGGCGATGCCCTTCAACGCCGAGCCCAGGTCGTCGGCCCGCAGCCAGGCCGCGGCGCTCCGCAGCTCGTGCAGGACCAGCTTGAGCCACAGCTCCGTGGTCTGGTGCTGGATGATGAACAGCAGTTCGTCGTGGTGCTCGGGCTGGCTGACGGGCTGCTGGGCGCTCAGCAGCGTGGGCAGCTGCAGGTAGGAGGCGTAGCTCATCCGGGAACTGAAGTCGCGGACGATCCCCTTGTCCAGCTTGCGGGTGTTCTTTTCGACGGACACGTGCTGCCTTTCGTTATGGTCCACCCGGCGGACGCGTCAGTGGCCACCCAGGAGCTGGTGCGCCTGGACGACGTCCAGCCGCATCTGTTCCACCAGGGCCTCAGGCCCACGGTAGGCCACCATGCCGCGGAGCCGCTCGACGAATTCCACGATCACTGTCTGGCCGTACAGATCGAAGTCCTCCACGGCTTCCTTGGGCCGGTCGATCACGTGCGCCTCCACCTGGCGACTGACGCCGTCGAACGTGGGATTGGAGCCCACGGAAATGGCGGCCGGCCAGCGTTTCCCGGCCTCGTCCACCAGCCAGCCGGCGTAGATGCCGTCGGCGGGGATCAGCCCGGTGGCGTTGGATGAAAGGTTGGCGGTGGGGAACCCGAGCGCCCTGCCCCGGGCCGCACCGTGGACAACCTCGCCGCGCATCCGGTGCGGACGGCCCAGTACGGCGGCGGCGGTGACGACGTCGCCTTCCTGCAGGGCCTCGCGCACCCAGGTGGACGAACAGCGGCGGTCCTTGCCGTCGTCCTCATGCAGCGGGTAGCCCTCGGAGCCAAACTCGCTGATCACCTGCACGTCGAAACCGAACTTGTCGCCCAGCGCCTTCATGGTGTCCAGGTCGCCGGAATTGCCCCGGCCGAAGCGGGCGTCATGGCCGATCACCACCTGGCTGGCGTGCAGGCAGTCCACCAGGTACTGCTCCACGAATTCCTCGGCCGTCAGGCTTGCCAGGTCCAGCGAGTACTTGACCACCAGGATGGCATCGAGGCCGAGTTCTCCCAGTGCTTCCAGCTTGTCGTCCAGGCCCATGATGAGTTCGGGCGCAACCTCGGGCCGGTGGACCTGGGCGGGGTGGGGGTCGAAGGTCACTGCCACGGCTTTGGCCTGGGTGCGGCGGGCCGAACGGATCAGCTGGGACAGCACCTGCTGGTGGCCGCGGTGGACGCCGTCGAAGTTGCCGAAGGTGACGACGGATGGGCCGAAGTCCGCCGGGACCTCGGACGGATCGTTCCAGATGTAGACCATCACCCTCGCCTTAGCTGCCTGCATGAATCGATGTTCCGGCGCCATGCCGGCCGCGGAACTCTTCAAGGGTACCCGGATTCACTGCGGTGCCTTGGCCTGCGCCGCCGCGGCCCGGGACGGGCGGCGCCGGTACAGCCACACCAGGCCGAGCACCGGGAGCAGCAGGGGGATGAAGCCGTAGCCGCGGCCAAAAAGCGACCAGACGGTCTCATGCGGGAACTGCACGGAATCGAAGACGCTCAGGGCCCCCACCACCAGGACGCCCACCAGTTCAACAAGCACCGCGGCGACGGACACCTTGAACCAGGTGGTGCCCGACTTGGCCAGGGAGACCGTGGCGACGACGTACACCAGGGCGGCGAAGGCGGAGAGCAGGTACGCTACCGGGGCTTCGGAGAATTTGGTGAGGATCTGGTAGCCGGCACGGGCCGTGGCGGAGAGGGCGAACACACCGTACACCGCGATCAGGAGCCGGCCGGGGCCGGTGTTGCGGGTGTTCCGGGTTCTTTCCGTGGGGGTGCCGGCGGCGGTCCGCGGCTGCTGGTCTTTCATGCTGCGTGCTTCCTCCACTTCAGTACCAGATCTGGTTCATTCGGGCGGCCATCACCAGGGCGGTGACGCCGACGGCGGCCAGGACAAAGTTGCTCCACCGCGTCCGCTCCAGGATGGACCAGTAGACGGCGGCCGGCGGCAGGAGCATGGCGGTGGCCATGTAGCCCCAGAACTCCCAGGCCTCGCCCGCGATCGGTTCGCCGGCGATCACCCGCACGATGGAGCCGATGAGGTACACCACCAGGGCGGCTTCCACTGCCACGACGGAGAGGATGGTGACGTCGTTGGGCGCCTTGCGCAGGACACCGGCGCCCAGGCACAGCAGCGTGGACACCAGGCCGACGACGAGGATGATGTAAAAGTATGCGTCCACGCCTACGCCTCCGCGGGGGCGCTGGCGGGCGAGCCGCTGCCGGGGGCGAACACCAGCACCGGTTTGGCGTAGTTCCCGGCGTCCGCCAGCAGTGCCACCAGGCTGCCGTCCGGGGCGAAGGCCGCGGCGGGGTGCTCGGGGGTGGCTGCGGCCGGGCTGCCGGGTGCGGCGCCGGCGGCGATGCGGCGTCCGAAGGAGATCTCGGTGGTTTCCTCCGCGCTCAGCTGCCGGTTGGGCATGAGCGCGCGGGCGGCGTCGGACATGTCCAGCACGTTGAGCTCTTCGGCGAGTTGCTCAAGCGTGCGCGCCTGTTCAAGGGAGTACGGGCCCACGTGGGTGCGCCGCAGGGCGGTGAGGTGTCCCCCGACGCCCAGCGCGTTGCCGAGGTCGCGGGCCAGGGCCCGGATGTAGGTTCCCGAGGAGCATTCCACCGTGACATCCAGGTCGATCACGTCCGCCTCCGGGTCGCGGCGGATGCCGTGGACCTCGAACCGGTGGATGGTGACCGGGCGCGCGGCGAGCTTGACGTCTTCGCCGGAACGGACGCGCGCATAGGCGCGTTCGCCGTTAACCTTGATCGCGCTGACGCTGCTGGGCACCTGCTGGATCTCACCCGTCAGGGCGGCGACGCCGTCGTGGATTGCCTGCTCGCCGACCGCGGCGGTGCCTGTTGTGGCGACCACCTCACCCTCGGCGTCGTCCGTCACGGTGGACTGCCCCAGGCGGATGGTGGCGGTGTAGGTCTTGGCGGTGCCCACGATGTAGGTGAGCAGCCGGGTGGCCTTGTTGATGCCCACCACCAGCACGCCCGTTGCCATCGGATCAAGGGTGCCTGCATGGCCCACTTTCCGGGTACCTGCCAGGCGCCGCATCCGGCCAACCACATCATGGCTGGTCCATCCCTGCGGCTTGTCCACTATCACCAGTCCAGAAAGCACGCCTCCCAGTATATCGGCGCTGGTTGAGGCGCCGGTGACACGGGACTCCGGCCCTGCCCGGCTAGCGGTTCAGGGTCGCTGTCGCGCCGTGGTGGGAGAAAGTTGTTCCGGG
>NZ_JBTZSU010000016.1:0-89757 GCF_054890965.1 Arthrobacter sp. C152 | reverse complement strand
TGCCGTGCATGGTGAACAGCTGGTTGTACTGCTCCTTGGTCTGCAGGATCTGCATACCGGGTTCGAACAGTTCGGCACGGATCAGCAGCGCCATCACGCCCGCGGCGCAGAAGAACACGAACGAGGAGATCAGGTACAGGTACCCGATGGTCTTGTGGTCCGTGGACGTGATCCAGTTGACCACGATGGTGCCCTTGCTGCGCCGGGGCGGCGGTGGTGCGGCGGTTGCCCCGGCGCCCCCTGGACGTTGGCTGGTGGTGGACATTACTGCGCCGTCCTTTGCTGTGTCTCCGGTTCAAGGGTGCCCAGGGCCGGGGCCGACTCCGGCCGCCTGACAAACTCAGCGCCCAGCTGGCCGGTGTTGCCCCGGTTCTTCAGGTCGGCGAGGTGGCTGTCGTACTCCTGCTGGCTGACCACCCGGACCTTGAAGAGCATCTCGGAGTGGTATTCGCCGCAGAGCTCGGCGCACTTGCCCATGTATTCGCCGGTGCGGGTGGGGATGATGCTGATGTAGGGGTTGAACTGTTCGTGGCCCGGGTACATGTCCCGCTTCTGCAGGAACTCCACCACCCAGAAGGAATGCTGGACGTCGCGGGTCTGCAAGTGCAGTTCCACCTTCTTGCCCACGGGCAGGTAGAGGGTGGGCAGCCGGTCGGGGGTGCCCCAGGCGCCGGTCAGGTGGGCCTGCTGCCCGGCGTCCTCGTGGACGTCCTCCTTGACGTAGTTGAAGTCCCAGGACCACTGCTTGCCGAAGACATCGATCACCACGTCGGGGTTCGGGAACCGCTCGTCGATGGCCCGCTGCTCCCGGTCCGTGAAGACGAACAGGACCCCGATCACGATCAGCGGGATGGACAGATAGAAGACTTCCAGGGGCAGGTTGTAGCTGATCTGCGGGGGGAAACCCACCGTGTCCTTCCGGCGCCGGTAGGCGATGATCACCCAGATCATCAGGCCCCACGTGATGATGCCGACAACCAGCGCCGCGATCCACGAGTTCACCCACAAATCCATGATCAGCGGGGTGTTGCTGGTGGTTTCGCGGTTGCCCGGCAGGAAGCCCCGGGTCACTTCGGCGGTGCAGGACGTCAAGGCCGGCACGGCTGCAAGCCCCGCGGCCAGTGCCGCGAAGCGACGCATGCTGTGGTTCATGAACGGTTGTGTTCCCACTAGTGGTCCCTCCGGCATGCTCCAGAAGCCCAGCTGCATGAGCCCGCCGCCGGTCCGCGGACCGGCGGTTCATGCGGCCCACCCTACGCGCGGAAAAAGCCGAGGGGAAGGGCTTTTGCGCCGAATCGCGCAGGTCCCGCGCCCGGAATGCCCGGGCCGGGTAAAGCGCGGACTTTCGGCCCTTGCGGCGGCGCCGAAACGGCAGGAAGCTGGGGCGAACCAGGTGAAGGATCTGCCATGGACGTACGCCTCCTCACGCAGGTACTGGTCCTGCGGGCCCGGTGGCAGCGCAGGGACCGGTGGGATGCCGCCCGCATCGCCGCCCACCAGGAGCACGCCCTGCTCCGGCTGCGGGAAGCGGCCTACGCGGGCTCGGAGTTTTACCGGCGGCACCACGCCGGCCTGCACGATGCACCCTTGGACCAGCTCCCGCCCGTCACCAAGGCGGACCTGATGGACCACTTCGACGAAGCCCTCACAACGCCGGACCTGAACCTCGCGGCCCTCGAAAACCACCTGCGGGCAATCACCGAAACGCGGGGAGACCCGGGGCAGGCGTGGAACGGGCGGTGGTGGGTGGCAGCCACCGCGGGAACCACGGGCCGGCGGGGAATTTTTGCCTGGAACCGCCCGGAATGGGCCAGGGTCCTGGCCTCGTATGCGCGGGCCGGCGACTGGGCCGGCATCGGCCCGGGACCGGCGCGGCCGGTGAAAATGGCCCTGGTCAGCTCGCGGGTGCCCACCCACCAGTCCGCCGTAGTGGCCGCAGCCCTGGACACGCGGCTCATCCCGGTCCTGCGGCTGGATGTCACCGCGCCCCTGGGGGAGAATGTGGCCGCGCTGAACGCTTTCCAGCCCGCGGTCCTGGTGGGCTACGCGTCGGCGCTGAAACCACTGGCCGGTGAACAGTTGGCCGGCCGGCTGCGCATCACGCCCCGCAACGTCATGTCCGCCTCCGAGGTGCTCACCGGCCAGGCGTCCAGGGACCTGCAGGCCGCGTGGGGAGTGGAACCGTTCGACATCTACGCCGCCACCGAAACCGCCGGCATCGCCTCGCCCTGCACCTACCGCAACAGCCACGTCTATGAGGACCAGGTGATCGTTGAACCCGTGGACACGGCCGGCAACCCCGTCCCCCCGGGAACCGCGGGGGCCAGGGTGTTCGTGACCGTGCTGTTCTCACGCACAGTGCCGCTGATCCGGTATGAGATGTCGGACAGCATCCGGCTCGGCGGCCGCGGCTGCCCCTGCGGGCGGTCCTTCCGGCTGCTCGACGGCGTCGAGGGCCGGGTCGAGGACGTCCTGGCGCTGCCGGGCAAGCAGGGCGCCGTGAGCGTCCACCCCAACGTTTTCCACGCGGTCCTCGACGAGGTGAACCTGTCCGGCTGGCAGGTGGTCCAGGAACCCGGGCGCCTGCGGGTCCTTGTCGCGGGCATCGCGCCCGGGTACTCCGTCCAGTCCATCCGGGCCGCCGTGGCGTCAGCGCTCGCAACGGCCGGAGCGCCAGGGGTTCCGGTCGACGTGGAGTCCGTGGCGGAACTCCAGCGCACGCCCCTGGGCAAGGCGCCCTTCGTGCGGGCCTTGCACCCCCAGTAGCGACGCTTCAGGAGCAGCCGCGGATTCCGGCTACCCATCCCGCAGCAAGACGCTTCCCAGGGATTGATAAGGGTGCTTATCATGATGTTCCCTTCGCAGAAGCGCGGGCGGCACCGCCGCCTTGCCGCGCTTCCGGGACGGGCTTGCAAAGATGCAAGGGATAGGGGACGACGGCGATGGACACGTACGGCAATGACGGCACCGGCGGCGCGGGCGCAGGCGGCCGGACGTTCGGCATTGAAGAGGAACTGCTCCTGGTGGACCCCGGTACGGGAGAGGCCACGCCCCTGGCCGGCGCCCTCCTGGACCTGTATGTCCGTCCGCTCAAGGCCGGCTCCGGTCCCCTCCTCACCGCCGAGTTCCAGCAGGAAATGATCGAGGTGGTCACCCCGCCGCACGCCACCCTGGCCGCCCTGGAACGGGACATCCTCGCCGGCAGGGCCATCGCGCACCAGGCCGCCGGGGACGTGGGCGTACGGGTCGCCGCGCTGGGCACCTCGCCCCTGCCCGCCGACCCCCACCCGGTGCAGCTGCGGCGCTTCCGGGCCATGACGGAGGAATACGGGCTCACGGCCCGCGAGCAGCTCACCTGCGGCTGCCACATCCACGTCTCGGTGGAATCGGCGGAGGAAGCCGTCGCAGTGCTGGACCGAATGCGGAACTGGCTGCCGGTCCTGGTGGCACTCAGCGCCAACTCCCCGTTCTGGCACGGCCAGGACACCGGCTACGCCAGCTACCGGTCGCAGGTCTGGAGCCGCTGGCCTTCCTCCGGGCCGCTGGAAATCCTGGGCAGCCCGGACTCCTACCACCAGCTGGTGCATGACATGGTGGGCACCGGCGTCGCCCTGGACGAGGGCATGGTCTACTTCGACGCCCGGCTCTCCCGGCACTACCCCACCGTGGAAATCCGCGTGCCCGATGTGTGCCTGCGGCCGCAGGACACGGTCCTGCTGGCCGGCATCGCCAGGGGCCTGGTGGAAACCGCGGCCCGCGAATGGCGGGACGGGACCGACCCCGTGGCGGTCCCGTCGGCGCTGCTCCGGCTGGCCACCTGGAAGGCCAGCCGCTGGGGCCTGTGCGGTGAGCTGCTGGATCCGCACACGCACCGCCCCGCCCCGGCGCTCGCCGTCGTCAACTCGCTCCTGCACCACATCGGCGACGCCCTGGCGGACATCGGCGACCTGCAGCGCGTGGAGGAGCTGGTGGACCGGACCCTCGCGCGCGGCTCCGGAGCGGTCCGGCAGCTGGAGGTGCTGCACCGCACCGGAGACCTGGAGGACGTGGTGGCTGACGCGGCCGACTGCACCGTCAACGGGGCCGGCTGACCGGCGTCAGTACGTGGTCGCGTTGGGCAGGATGAGCGGCGGCAGCGGGGCCTGGTTGAAATCGAACGCGGCTGCGAGATCGCCCAAAAGCGGGCTGTCCTCCCGGACACCGGGACGGTTGTCCGGCCGGCCGTCGGTGGCGGGGTCCAGGCGCTCGCCGCCCAGGAAGTCGTCCTCGATGAACTTGAAGTAGGCGTCGTGGCTGAGGACCTGGTGGTCCACGTACCCCCTCCTGGCGTAGGGGCTGATGACCAGGGCCGGGACGCGGATCCCGTAGCCGTTGCGGTCCGCCGAAGGCGGGGGAACATGGTCGTAGAACCCGCCCCAGTCGTCCCAGGTCAGGAAGATGGCGGTGCTGTCCCAGTCCGGCCCGCTCATGATGGCGTTGACCAGCCCGGCCACGTATTCCTGGCCGGTGCTGATCTTCGCCGGCGGGTGTTCGCTGACCTTGTCGGTGGGCGCCACCCAGGTGACCGCGGGCAGCCTGCCTTCCCGCGCGTCGTCGTAAAAGCCGTCCAGCGGCTTGATGTTGCCCAGTTCGCCGTCCTCCCTGACGGTGTCGAAGTACGGCAGCGGGTTCCACCGGCCCGGTGTTTCGGCGTCCTGCTCCACGGGGTCGCAGGTGGCGGCGTCGTTGCGGCAGTCCGGCTCGGTTCCCTTGAATACGTAGTAGGCCCACGGCACCGAGTGCTTGTGCAGCAGGTAGGTCAGATCCGTCCAGGCGTAGTTGGGCGGCTTCAGGGTCCTCGCCGCCTCCGCCAGCTTCGCCTTCAGGCCGGCCGGGACGTCCGCGGCGTCGACGGCGGCACGGCAGGCAGGGTAGGAGTCGGTGGGTTTGCAGTTGGCGGTGACCAGGCCGCCGATTTGCTCCGCAAGGTCGGGGCTGATGCCGGCCGCCTGGAGGGCGTCCCGGCACGGTGCCTGGCCAACGCCGGCCTGGCATTTTCCGATCAGGCTCTTCTCGATCGCCTTCTTTTCCGGCTCGGGGTCGAGGCTGGTCAGCGCGTCGGTGCACGACGACGGGTCCCCGGCTTTCCTGCACTTGGCCGACCATGCCGAGACCAGGTAGAGGTGCGCGGCCAGGCTCCCGGCAGCGGCGGAGGTGAACATGTGGTCCTGGAGCACGAAGTTGTCCGCGTAGGCCCAGTAGGTGGTCAGCTCGTTCCGGTCGTGGTAGCCGAGCACGTCGGTGGCCTTCGGGGTGTACTGGCAGTCGGTGGCCGTTGCGGCACAATGGGCCAGGCCTTTTTCGGCCTGGGCAACAAAGCCGTCCATCGCGCCGTTGTTGATGTCCGCCGTCGCATCCGCGGGGCTGTGGGGCCCGCCGGCATTGGTGTCCGTGGTGTCGTGGAAGGGCTTGGCGCAGCCGCCGTGGGCGGGGTCCGGGATGCAGACGGTGGGCTGGCCGTCCTGCATGGGGATTCCGTCCGCGCCGGGGTAGGTGCCGAAGTAGCTGTCGAAGGAGCGGTTCTCCTGGGTGATGATCACCACGTGCTTGATCCTGCTGATCCCGGCGTGGTCAGTGGCGGCCGGTCCCGCGCCGGAGCGTACGACGCCGGCAATCACCAGTGCCGCCACCGTCACCAGGGCGGCAACGGCCGCGGCCGTGGCGAGCAGCGGCCGGCGGGTCACCGGCCGCCAGCGGGGTACCAGCCGCCGTCGTATCACCGGGCGTCCTAGCCTTGCGAGCCTTTGTAGACGTCCTCACCGAAGGCGGCGATTGCGGGGTCGCGGGCGGCGCCGAGGCGGGGGAGGGAGAAGTAGTCCTCGATGCTGGCGAGCAGGCTGTAGTGGTTGTACGGCTGGCTGGATGATGCGCCGCCGGTGCTGAAGGGGGTGAGGACCAGGGTGCCGATCCTGCCGCCGCCCGTTCCGCCGGGGACGCTGCCCGGGGTGCCTTCCTCGGGGCCCGTGGTGCCGCCGGCGGATTCGTCGAAGGTGATGATGAGCATGCCGTCCTGCCGGTAGGCGGGCGAGGCCAGGATGGCGGGCACTTCGGCGCTGAGCCACTGGTCGGAGGCCGGCAGCCCGCCGGGTGTGCCGTCCACGCAGGGGTTGTCGTGCCCGTCGTGGCAGAGGTTGGGGGTGATGTAGGCCAGGTTGGGGGTGGTGTCCACCGATGCCAGGTCCCGGGCCAGGTCCGTGAAGGGGACATCGTTCTGGCTGCACGCGGACGTGGACGTGATGGACCGGAAGTAGACGAAGGGGTTGTGCTTGGTGGCGTACCCGTTGTCCACGGTGGCCTTGATGTGGGTGTCCGCGGAGCCCAGGGACGGGTGCTGGCAGGGGTGGGACATGTCCTCCATGTAGCCCTTCCAGGTCTTGCCCGCGGCGGCCAGCTGGCCAGCCACGGTGGGGACGCTGGCCGGGAAGACGCAGCCGTCACCGGCCAACCTGCCCAGGCCGTCGGTGGCCTGCACCGTGAATTCGGTATAAGTGTGGCAGTCCTGCTTGGTGCTGGGGTTGGGCGGCTGGCCGGAGATCTGCGCCACATAGTTGGGCAGGGAATTGTGGGCGACGCCGTAGTAGTACTGCAGCAGCACGCCCTGCTTCCGGAGGGTCTGGGTCAGGTAGGGGGCGGGGGAGTCCGGACCCCAGGTGGTGTCATACCCCTTGTTTTCGAGGTTGATCACGAACACGTGCCCGGGGGTCCGGCCGCGGTGCGGGTTGGGCTGCGCGTCAGCCCCGGACCCTGCCTGCGTGGGTTGTCCGGTTCCGGTACCCGCGGGCTGGCAGGCGGTCAGCGCGGCAACCAGCAGGGCCAGCACCGGCAGCAGGCAGGATACGGCCCTGCGGGTACCGGCTGGTCTTCGGGCTGGTCTACGCAACATTTACGGCCTCTGCTGTCTCACAAACCACGGACGCCCCAGCGTTGCCGCAACTATCGCACACGGACGCCCGCCGTGGCACCGGCAAACGCCTGTGAGTTCGCCGTGAATCCGGCCGGGGCATGCGGTAGGTCTTTCTGCCCTAGAAGGCGGGGACCGCCGGGAGTTGACTTAAATGGCGGGCGGCTAGAGCCCGCCGGGCGGGAAACGCAGAAGGCAGCTCCTGCCCCGACAGAAAGGAAAGTCAGTGAAAAAGTGGTATCGGTGGCAGGACTACGTAGCAGGCGCCGCCGGACTCTTCACCGCCGTCGCGGTCCTGTTCACCAGGCAGACAGGCATGTCCACCACGCTCATGCTGCTCTTCGGCGGCCTGCTGATTGTCAGCGCCATCATCAACCTGGCCATGCCCGGCACACCGGCCATGGAATACGTGCAGGCTGTGATTGCCGCCGCTCTGGTCCTCTCGCCTTGGCTGGGGACGTACACGGGTGCGACGGGGGCCGCCTGGACATCATGGATCGCAGGGGCAGTGGCGCTCGTGGTCACGGCTGTGGCTATCAAGCCAAGCACCGACCTCCGGCACACCTACCGCATGTCGCATTGATACAGGAGCCCGCCATGACCGAAGTACTGCGCTACGGAGTGGGATCCGGCACCGTGCTCGTTGAGGCTGCGGACAACAGCTACGGGGTGGACCATCCGGCCCGCAACGAGCAGGGGATCCTGGATGTGGGCAGGCGCCTGGAAGATGCACTCGCCAGCGTCCGGCCCGCCGCCCGCGCAGCATTGGAGGCCATGGCGGAGCTCACCCCCGAACAGATCGAAATTGAATTCGGCGTGAAACTGGCGGGGGACGCCGGGGCGGTGATTGCCAAGAGCAGTTCGGACGCCCACTTCGTCCTCCGCATGACGTGGACCCCCGAAGCGGCGGCACCGCACGGGGAAGACGATACCTACGGCGGGTGACGGCGATGGCTGGGTTCCTCAACAGGGCCGACGCCGGCCGGCGGCTGGGCAAAAGGCTCGCCGGCCTGCGCGGGCAGGACGTTGTGGTGCTGGGCCTGCCCCGCGGCGGCGTCCCGGTGGCCTTCGAGGTGGCCAAAGCCCTCGACGCGCCGCTGGACGTGATCGTGGTGCGCAAGCTCGGCGTCCCGTTCCAGCCCGAAGTGGCCATGGGGGCCATCGGCGAAGGCAACACGCGGGTGCTGGATCCGCGCACCATGTCCCTGGCGCGCGTCTCCGAGGCGGACCTGCGGCAGGTGGAGCGGCAGGAGCGCGCGCTGCTGGAGAGCCGCGTGACGAGGTTCCGCCAGGGCCGGCAGCGTGTGGACCTCACCGGCCGCACGGCCATCATCGTTGACGACGGCATCGCCACCGGCTCCACCGCACGCGTGGCCTGCCAGGTGGCCAGGCAGCTCGGCGCGGCCAAGGTGATCCTTGCGGTGCCTGTAGCCCCGGCACGGGCCGTCGTCGAACTTAAGGAACCGGACGACGTCGTCTGCCTCCTTTCGCCGCAGAACTTCCAGGCCGTGGGGTACTACTACCACGACTTTTCGCCCACCGAGGACGGCGAGGTGGTGCAGCTGCTCGACGCCGCGGCCCGGCCGGTGCAGCCCCAGCGGCAGAACGGGGGCGACGGCGCCGTGGAGGAGGACGTGGAGATCCCCGCCGGCCGGGTAGCCCTGCGCGGCAGCCTCTACCTGCCCCACGGGTCCCGGGCCACGGTCCTGTTCGCGCACGGCAGCGGCAGCAGCCGGCACAGCCCGCGGAACCGTTTCGTGGCGTCGGTGCTGCACGGGGCCGGCCTGGGGACGCTGCTGCTGGACCTGCTCACGCCGGAGGAGGAGGTCGACCGGGCCAACGTGTTCGACATCGCCCTGCTGGCGCGGCGGCTGGTCCTCGCCGCGGATTGGCTCTCATCGCGCCGGGACACCTATGCCGGACAAGTGGGCTACTTCGGGGCCAGCACAGGGGCCGGCGCCGCGCTGTGGGCCGCGGCCGAGCCGGGGTCACCGGTGGCGGCGGTCGTGTCACGGGGCGGCCGGCCGGACCTGGCAGGCCCGCGGCTTTCCGGCGTGCGGGCACCCACCCTCCTGATCGTTGGCGGCGCCGACACCCAGGTGCTGGCCCTGAACCGGCAGGCGATGGCCCAGATGGCGGCGCCCACCCGGCTGGAGGTTGTGCCCGGCGCCACCCATCTTTTCGAGGAACCGGGAACCTTGGCCATGGCTGCCACCCTGGCCGCGGACTGGTTCCGGCAGTACCTCCTGCCGGCACCGGCCGTGCAGGCCGCCCCGGAGGCACGGACGTGAGTAGCGAGACCGGGCAGATCAGGTCCCTGGCGCATCCGCTGGCCTCCACCGACGACCTTGAACCACTGGTCCGCCTCGCCGCGCCGGCACGGTTTGTCTGCCTGGGCGAGGCGTCCCACGGCACCAGGGAGTACTACCACTGGCGGGCGCTGCTGAGCCGCCGGCTCATCGAGGAATACGGCTTCCGCTGGATCGGCGTGGAGGGCGACTGGCCGGACTGCTGGCGCATCAACCGCTGGGTCCGCGGCGAAGCCGGGCACGACCTGGACGCACGCCGGCTTCTGGCGGGCTTCGAGCGCTGGCCCACGTGGATGTGGGCCAACCACGAGGTGGCGGACTTCCTGACGTGGCTTCGCGGCTGGAACCTGCGCCTGCCCGACCACCAGCGCACCGGCTTCTACGGCCTGGACGTGTACTCGCTGTGGGACTCGCTGCGCGAAATCTTCACCTGGCTCGAGGTCAACGCCGCCGGCGCCCTCCCGGCGGCCCACCAGGCCTGGCGGTGCTTCATGCCGTTCCGGGAGGACCCGCAGCGGTACGCCTGGAGCAACAGGCTGGTCCCACAGTCCTGCGAAGCCGATGTGGTGTCCCTGCTGGCGGAAGTACGACGCCGGACGCTTGGCCGGCTGCAGGACGATCCTGCCGCGTTCGACGCCGTCCAGAACGCCATCGTGGCGGCCAACGCCGAACGCTACTACCGCACCATGGTCCGCGGTGACCGGGAGTCCTGGAACATCCGCGACCACCACATGAGCGACACCATCGACCGTCTCGCGGCCCACCACGGCCCCGGCTCCAAGGGGCTGGTGTGGGCGCACAACACGCACGTCGGCGATGCCCGGGCCACGGACATGGCGCAGGACGGCATGGTGAACATCGGCCAGCTGGTGCGCCAACGCCATCCGGGTGAGGTGGTGCTGGCCGGCTTTGCATCCTTCGGCGGATCCGTCACGGCCGCCGAATCGTGGGGTTCGCCGGAGTGGACCATGGAAGTTCCCGGCGCCGTGCACGGCAGCCACGAGGAAGTGCTCAACCAGGCGCTCGCGGAGCCTTCGCTGCTGGTGTTCGGGGCGGAGCGGTCCGGTCCGTGGCTGGAATCCTGGCGCGGGCACCGGGCCATCGGGGTGGTGTACAACCCGCAGCGGGAGCGGGGAAACTACGTGCCCACCCGCATGGGCGGGCGCTATGACGCGCTGTTCTGGCATCCCCGGACGGAAGCGCTGCGCCCGCTGCACCACGAGTACGTCCCCGGCGAGCCGGAACTGGAAACCGAACCCACAGGGTTCTAGCCCACACCACCACCAGAGGAGCGTTATGACCACCGGAGTTGAGGGCGCCACCCGCTGGCCCACCATCACCAAGGACGTGGCAGCGTTCCCGGTGCAGCCCAACCTGCTGGACTATGAGGCCGCCCGCCGGGACTTCACGTGGGAACAGGCCCGGCAGGGGCTGTCCGGGCTCCCCGGCGGCCGCGGGCTGAACATCGCCTACGAGGCCGTGGACCGGCATGCGGCGGGACCGCACGCGGACAAGGAAGCGCTGCGTTTCGTCCGCGCCGATGGCTCCACCCGCTCCCTGAGCTACCGCGGTCTCGCGGAGCAGACCGGCAGGTTCGCTGCAGTGCTGCAGTCCCTCGGCGTGGGCCGCGGCGAACGGGTCTTCTCGCTCCTGGGCCGCAGCCCGGAGCTGTACACCGCTGTCCTGGGCACCTTCAAGAACGGCAGCGTCTTCTGCCCGCTCTTTTCCGCCTTCGGCCCCGAACCCGTCCGGCAGCGGCTGCACCTGGGCGCGGGCCGGGTGCTGGTGACCACCAGGGCGCTGTACCGCAAGAAGGTGGCGCCGGTGCGGGACGCCCTCCCGGACCTGCGCTTCGTCCTGCTGGTGGACGCCGCCGGTGCGCCCGAGCCGGAAACCTGGGATCAGGGAATCTTTGACCTCGCCGCACTCCTGTCCCAGGCGGACCCGGGCGGGGAGATCGCGGATACCCAGCCGGAGGACATGGCACTGCTGCACTTCACCAGCGGCACCACCGGCACGCCCAAGGGAGCCATCCACGTCCACGACGCCGTAGTGGCGCATTACGCCACCGGACGCTTCGCCCTGGACCTGCACCCGGACGATGTCTACTGGTGCACTGCCGATCCCGGCTGGGTAACCGGCATGTCCTACGGCATCATCGCACCCCTGGTGCACGGTGTTACCGCCGTCGTGGACGAGGAGGAACTGGACGCGGACCGCTGGTACCGGATCCTCGCCGAACAGCGGATCACCGTCTGGTACACCGCTCCCACGGCACTGCGGATGCTGATGAAGGCAGGTCCGGATCGTGCGGCCGGGCATGACCTTTCGGCCTTGCGCTTCGTGGCCAGCGTGGGTGAACCGCTGAACCCAGAGGCAGTGGTGTGGGGCAGGGATGTCTTCGGGCTGCCGGTGCATGACAACTGGTGGCAGACCGAGACCGGCGGGATCATGATCGCCAACTACCCGGCCATGCCCATCCGGCCCGGCTCCATGGGACGCCCGCTGCCCGGCATCGAAGCGGTGCTGGTGGCCCGGGACGCGGACGGCAAACCGGTGGTCAGGGACGGCGAGGTCCAGCTGGTCACCGAACCGGACGCCATGGGGGAGCTGGCGCTGCGCCCGGGATGGCCGTCCATGTTCCGCGGCTACCTGAACGAGGAGGAACGCTACCGCCGCTGCTTCGCCGGCGGCTGGTACCTCACCGGGGACCTGGCAAAGTGCGACGCCGACGGCTACTTCTGGTTCGTGGGCCGCGGCGACGACGTCATCAAGTCCTCCGGCCACCTGATCGGCCCCTTCGAGGTGGAAAGCTGCCTTCTGGAGCACCCGGCGGTGGCCGAGGCCGGGGTGATCGGTGTTCCCGACCCCGTGGCCGGCGAAGTGGTCAAAGCCTTCGTGGAGCTCAAGCCCGGCAACGAACCCACCGGGGAGCTGCAGCTGGACATCATCGGCTTCGCGCGGAAACGGCTCGGCGCCGCGGTGGCACCCCGGCTGCTGGAATTCACCGCCAGCCTGCCCAAGACCCGTAGCGGCAAGATCCTCCGCCGGCTCCTGAAAGCCCGTGAACTCGGCCTGCCCGAGGGCGACCTGTCCACGCTGGAATCCCCGCAGGGCCCGGAGTCCAGGGAAGGACGGCGGCCATGAGCAGCCTGCGGGGCCAGGGCGTCCCGGAACCGGAGCACGGCCTGCACCTCCTGCGGCAGATGCTGCGGGTGCGCCGGCTCGAGGAAAAATGCATCGAGCTCTACAGCGCCGCCAAGATCCGCGGCTTCCTGCACGTGTACATCGGCGAGGAAGCCGTGGCTGCCGGCGTGATGCAATCCCTGGCACCGGAGGACGCCGTGGTGGCCACCTACCGCGAACACGGGCACGCCCTCCTGCGGGGCGTCTCCGCCGGCGCCATCCTGGCCGAGATGTACGGCCACGCGGAGGGCTGCTGCCGGGGCCGCGGCGGTTCCATGCACCTCTTTGACGCCGCCACACGCTTCTACGGCGGAAACGCGATCGTGGCAGGCGGGCTGCCGCTCGCCGTCGGGCTGGCGCTCGCGGACCGGATGGCGGGCCGGCAACGCGTGACCGTCTGCTTCTTCGGCGAAGGCGCCGTGGCCGAGGGGGAGTTCCACGAGAGCATGAACCTGGCCGCCCTGTGGCAGCTGCCGGTGCTGTTCTGCTGCGAGAACAACCTCTATGCCATGGGAACCGCGCTGGGCCGCTCGGAATCGCAGACGGACATCGCGCTCAAGGCCGCCGGCTACGAAATCCCTGCCTGGGCCGTGGACGGCATGGACGTCCTGGCCGTGGAGGAAGCGGCACGGCGCGCCGTGGACGCCGTCCGCTCCGGCGGCGGCCCGCACTTCCTGGAGCTGCGCACCTACCGCTTCCGCGCCCACTCGATGTTCGATCCCGAGCTGTACCGGGAGAAATCCGAGGTGGCGCAGTGGATGGAGCGGGACCCGATCCGCCTGCTCCAGTCCGCCATGCAGGCGGCCGGGCAGCTGCCGGACAAGGAGTGGGCGGCGCTGCAGGAGGACGTGGAGTCGGAGATCAGCACCGCGGTCGGGTTCGCCGAGGCCGGAACGCCGGAACCGGTGTCCGAGCTTGCCCGGTTCGTGTACACAGAGGGGGAACGATCATGAAGACCACCTACCGCGAAGCCATGCGCGCCGCCCTCCGGGATGCGCTGCAGCGCGACGAGCGGGTCTTCCTCATGGGCGAGGACGTGGGCCGCTACGGGGGCAGCTTCGCCGTGAGCCTGGGCCTGCTGGAGGAGTTCGGGCCGGAACGGATCCGCGACACCCCGCTCTCGGAGTCCGGGTTCGTGGGCGCGGGCATCGGCGCCGCGCTGGGCGGGATGCGGCCGATCGTGGAGATCATGACCGTCAACTTCAGCCTGCTCGCCCTGGACCAGATCATCAACAACGCCGCCACCTTGCTGCATATGTCCGGCGGCCAGTTCAACGTGCCGATCGTCATCCGGATGACCACCGGCGCCGGCCGCCAGCTGGGCGCGCAGCACTCGCACAGCCTGGAGGGCTGGTACGCGCACATCCCGGGCCTGCGCATCCTGGCCCCGGCCACCCTGGCCGATGCCCGCGGCATGCTGTGGACCGCCCTGCAGGACCCGGACCCGGTACTGATTTTCGAGCACGGCTCGCTGTACAACGTGGCGGGGGAGCTCGACGACGACGCCGGCGCCGTGGACATCGACCGGGCAGGGGTCCTGCGGCAGGGTGACGCCCTGACGCTGATCACCTACGGCGGCACCCTGCCGCTGGTGCTGGAGGCCGCCGAACAGCTGGCCGGGGAGGGCATCGAGGCCGACGTGATCGACCTGCGCACCCTCCGCCCGCTGGACGAGGCCGCCATCCTCGCGAGCGTCGGGAAGACCCACCGTGCCGTGGTGGTGGACGAGGGCTGGCGCAGCGGCAGCATCTCGGCGGAAATCGCGGCCCGGATCAGCGAAGGGGCCTTCTTCGACCTGGACGCGCCCGTGGAGCGGGTGTGCAGCCTGGAGGTGCCCGTCCCGTACGCCAAGCACCTGGAGCAGGCGGCGCTGCCGTCGGTGGAGCGGACCGTGGCCGCGGCGCGGCGGGCGGCGGGGACCTCATGACGGAGTTCCGGATGCCGTCCCTGGGCGCCGACATGGAGCACGGCAAAGTGGTGGAATGGCTGGTCAAGCCGGGGGACTACGTCCGCAAGGGGGACCTGGTGGCCACTGTGGACACGGACAAGACCGTGATGGACATCGAGTCGTTCGAGGAAGGCGTGGTGGCCGAGTTCCTGGTGGAGATCGGGGACACGGTGGACGTCGGCACCCCCATAGCCCGGATCACGGCAACCCCGGCCGAACTCCCGCAACCCCCGCTCATTTCCGGCACCAAAACCCCCGACGCCCGCTCACCTTTGGCAGACAAACAGCGAACGCCCGCTCACCCGGGCGCGGAAAGCGGGCCTGCAGGGACCGGTGCAAAGATCCCGCCGCCGGTCCGGCACCTTGCGCACACCCTGGGGGTCGACGTCGGACGCATCAGCGGAAGCGGCCCCGGCGGCGAGGTGACCAGGGCCGACGTCGAACGCGCCGCGGCAGCGCACGGCACCGAAGCGGAGCCCGGGAAAATCCAGGCGCCGGAAACCCCGGCTCCCGGAACGGCGGCCGCGGCGCACCGGGTGCGGTCCTCGCCGCTGGCCCGGCGGCTGGCAGCGGAACTCGGCGTGGACCTGGACAGCATCACGGGGACCGGCCCCGGTGGCGCCGTGACGGAGGAGGACGTGCTGGCCGCGGTGCCGCCCAAGGAAACCCGCGCGGAAACCCCCGCGGCAGCACCGCCGTCGGAAACGCCGCTGCCGGAAGCAGTGCCGCGGGCGGGGCCCGCACCCAAGGTTGCGGCCGCCAGGGAGGAGGCGCCGGGGGCAGCGCCGGAAGCCGCGGTGGAGGCACCCCGAGAGCCCAAGCCGGGGCGGAAGGGCGCGACGGCGGCAGGCGGCAAGGCCGAAAGCCTGCGGCAGGCGGTCGGGGCGCTGATGTCCCGCTCCAAGAAGGAGATCCCGCACTACTACCTGTCCACCACGCTGGACCTGGCGGCGGCGGTGGCGTGGATGCAGGGGGTGAACCGGGAGCGGCCGGTGTCCTCGCGGCTGGTGCCGTCGGCCCTGCTGCTGAAGGCCACGGCGCTCGCGGCGAAGGAGGTGCCGGACATGAACGGCTTCTTCACCAGGGGCGCCTTCCACCCCAGCAGCGCCGTGCACCTGGGCGTGGCCGTGGCCCTGCGGCACGGCGGCCTGGTGGCGCCTGCCCTGCACGACGCCGACACGCTGGCCCTGGACCAGCTCATGGAGCAGCTGCGCGACCTGGTCAGCCGCGCCCGCGCGGGCCGGCTGCAGCGCGCGGAGATGGCCGATCCCACGATCACCGTGACCAACCTGGGCGACCTCGGCGTGGAGAGCGTGTACGGCGTGATCTACCCGCCGCAGGTGGCGATGGTGGGGTTCGGCAAGGTGATGGAACAGCCGTGGGCGCACCAGGGGATGCTGGGGATCCGGCAGGCGGCGGTCGCCACGCTCTCGGCCGACCACCGGGTCAGCGACGGGCTGCGTGGCGGCCGGTTCCTGGCCCGCATCGACGAGCTGCTGCAGGCACCGGACAAGCTGTAGGCAAGGAGGAGCCGTGAACGAACAGGACGCACGCCAGGCGGTGGCGGCGGCAATTGGCAAGGTGGCGCCCGACGTCGAACCCGAAGATCTCGACGGCGGCGCCAGGCTGCGCCAGGACCTGGAACTGGACTCGCTGGACTTCCTCCGGCTGGTGGAGGTGATTGCCGGGTCCACCGGGGTGGACCTCCCGGAGGCGGACTACCCGGCGGTGGCCACTGTGGACGGCTTGGTCGCGTACGTTGCCGGGCACGGCTGACGGCACGGCTGGCGGGAACGGCCGACGGCGGCCCGGCGGCTAAGGTAGGGGAATCGTGCCCGTGCGGACCCGACAGGAGAGCCCATGAACCAGCCAGCCGATCACCCCGGTGCAGCGTACGTGCCGCGGAAAATCACCGGCCCGGTGCTCATGGGAGTGGTGCCCGGCCAGCCCCTTGCCGTTGCACACCGCGCCGCGGAGCTGGCTTTCAGCCTGGGGGTGGAGCTGGTCTGCGCCTACGTGGACGTCACCCGCTACCGTGCCGAGGAACCCGGAGGGCGGGTCGAGGCGCTGCCCATCGATCCGGACGGCATCGACGACGACATCGAGGGCATCAGCGCGGACATCCGGGAGCGGCTGCAGGAAGCACTGGACGGCGCCGGGATCCGGTGGTCCTTCGTGACCCTGGCCGGAGACCCGGCCCGGGCGCTGGGCTGGCTGGCGGAAGCACGCGGCGCGTCGGTCATCGTGGTCGGAACCCGCGAACGCGGGCTCGGGGCACGCGTTGAGGAACTGCTCGGCGGATCGGTGGCCGTCCACCTCACGCACCGCCAGCACCGGCCCGTGCTGGTGGTTCCCCTCGCCCAACACCCGAAAACGCACGCCAGGTCCCGCCGGCAGGAGGGCCGCTGATGCGGCCCATCGACAGCGGCGCCCCTGGTCCCACCACGACGGACGCCGATGACGGGACGCTCGGCGAGGCAAGGACCCGCCGCCCGGTCCATCTGCACCCGGGATTCGTGGCCGTCGTCGTCCTCGGCGGCATCCTCGGTGCCCTGGCGCGCTACGGCCTCGCCACCGTCCTGCCCGCCCCGGCCGGGTGGCCGCTGCCCACGCTGGCCATCAACCTGGCCGGGGCCTTCCTGCTCGGCGCGCTGCTCGAGGGCCTGGCGCGGCGCGGCCCGGACGCCGGACGGCGCAGGATCATCCGCCTGCTCGCCGGCACCGGCTTCCTGGGGGCCTTCACCACGTACAGCACCCTGGCGCTGGAAACGAACACGCTGCTCGGGACCGGACGCAGCACGGATGCGCTGCTGTACGTCGCCGCCACCCTGCTGGGAGGGGCAATGGCCACAGTGGCGGGCATCGCGCTGGCCGCCGGAAACCACCGCCGCGCGGGAGGAAAACGGTGAACGCCCTGGTCATCGCGCTGGTCGGACTTGCCGGCGGGCTCGGAGCCGGGACGCGGTTCGTCGTCGACGGACTCATCCGCGCCAGGTTCCGCACCGCCCTCCCCGTGGCCACCATCGCCATCAACGTCACGGGCTCGTTCCTCCTGGGCTTGGTCGCCGGAGCAGTGATCGTCCACGCCGCGCCCCCGGAACTCCAGGCCATCGCCGGCACCGGGTTCCTCGGCGGCTACACCACCTTCAGCACGGCCAGCTTCGAGACCGTCCGCCTGGTGCAGTCCCGGCGCACCGGCCTGGCGCTTTTGAACGGGATCGGCACCGCCGTTATTGCCGTGGCTGCGGCGGCCGCTGGCCTGGCCCTGGGCGGCATGTTTTAGGTGGATCCGCCGATGCTCCTGCTCCGCCTCTATGAGTACGCCGCAACAGCGGCGGGAACATCGCCGGCCAACATGCTGCTGGTCGCCGTGCACCCGTGGGATATCCGGTAGCGGTCCGGCTGCTGCTTCCTGTTCACGGCAGCAGCGCGAATCCGGACTCGTAGCGGGTCTTTCCGATTGCTGCCAACACGATCTGGAGGAATCCCATAGCTTCAAGTTCCCTCGCACGCGAAAGAGGGCCAGCGTCGACCGCGCGGAGTCCTGCCGCTTCCAGGAGGGCCGTGACTGCTATTTTCGCCTCTGGATCGTCTCCCGCGAACAGGACAGTCGTGCGTGTTGTGCCATTGGTCCCGGTGGTCAGCGTGTCGCCAAGGTTGACGTTGAACGCTTTCACGACTGTGACGCCCGCCGGGAGGGCTTTGGCAAGTTCAACCGCCGTGGAGGAGTCTGGTGGGACCAGCAGCTCATCGTACGTGGTGAAATCAATGGGATTGCTGATGTCGATGACGATCTTGCCGTTGAGTCGATCTCGATAGTGTTCAAGTATGTCCGTGTACGCTTCATAGGGCACTGCGAGGACGACGAGGCCACCTGTCAGTTCATCGCCGAGAAACCCGTATTCGGCATCCGACCGCTCCGCGACCGAGCCCATTCCCGCCCTGCGCCTGATGATTTGGATACTCGCTCCGGCTCGTGCCGATAGTTCCGCAATAGCCGAGCCCATCTTGCCGGTGCCAATGATGCTGATCGATGTCATGCGAACTAAATCCTCCTGAATCGTTTGAGTGCCTTCTCGGCGGCTGCCACCGCATCGAAGTCGAAGAGTACACTTCGGCGAAAATCGCGTCCTGCGCGCAAGTCAGCATCACGCTTCTTGGTGTCCTCAAATTCATTTTGTGCGTCGAACTGCGAGCCGCTTCTGCGAGAGCTGTTCTGCAAAATCGCCGTGCGCTGCATTCGAACGGCGGTGTAACGCTTGAAAGCTTCGGCAATCTCATTGGCGCCTTCGGCCTCCTTGAGGAAGAAGGCAAGGGTAATGCTGTCCTCCATTGCCTGGTTCACTCCCTGGCCAGCGTGAGGCAGCATGGTGTGTGCAGCGTCGCCGAGCAGCGTCACACGCCCTCGCGACCAGTTAGTGAGGGGTTCGTGGTCGTAGAGGCCCCACCAGAAGGTCTTGTCGATGAGCTGTAAGAAGTGCCGAAGCTTCGGGTCCCATTTCTCACCCTCAAACTCGGCGGCGAGTTCGCTCACGTCCCCCGGGGCCGACCAGGTTTCCTTGAGAGGTCTGTCACTGGGTACGAACCCGACGTAGTTGAACAACTTGCGCTGCTGCAGCGGGTAACACATGAAGTGCTTTCCCTCACCCATCCATACCTGGCTGATCATCGGCCAGTCTGGTGGAAGGAGCTTCGCATCAAGTACTCCGCGAAATGCGATGAATCCGGAGTAGATGGGGGCAGGGGGTTGCATCAGGGAATCCCGCACCACCGAGTGGATGCCGTCGGCGCCCACCACAGCATCGAACTCATCGTGAACGCCGTTCTCGAATTCGACGCAAACGCCCGTGTCCAGCGTCTGGATTGAGGCCAGGCGATGGCCAAGGCGGATTGTGTCGGGCGTGACCTCTCGGGACAGCACGTTGACCAAGTCGGGCCTGTACATGCCGACATTTTGATACTGCTTGGCTGAATCTTCCCAAGCTGCTTCGGCTACCAGGTTGCCCTTGGCGTCCAGGTAAACGCCGTGTCCGTCCGGGGTCGCGCCTGCGCGTCTAACCTGTTCAAGGACACCGAGTTTGTCGAGAACGCGTTGGCCATTCGGAGCGACGGTGACGCCTGCGCCTACGTCGCCCAGCTTTCCTGCTTGCTCGAATACCGTGACGTGGACACCGGCGATCCTCGTAAGCGCGATCGCAGCAGTGAGCCCTCCCATCCCCGCGCCAATGACCGCGACTCTGGTGGTGTGATCTACCATTGGTTCTCCTTGACTACGTTACGTAATCCTTGAATTTGCCGGCCATCAAGAGGCCATGGCGAGATGCTGAGTTGTTCCGTGTGGGTGTCACGGTGGAAGGGTAAGCGGGTTGCTACGGCTTCCCCGCAACGTTCTTGTGGGCCACGTTGGGGGCGAACATCGTGGCGCCGCTGGCCTGTTCGGCCTCGTGATCCGGACCGAGCGCTATGCCGGGACGGTCGCGCAGGCACAGCGTCGCGGCGGCTCCGATCAGTGTTGCTACGACGATGTACCACGAGACCGCGGATGTGGTGCCGGTGGCCGCCAGCAGGGCTTGGGAGATGGTGGGCGCGAACGCGCCACCGAGAATGGAACCAATGGCATAGGTGATGGCCACGCCTGAGAAGCGAACGGAGGCCGGGAAGATCTCGGCGTACCACGCCGCCAGTGGCCCGTACGTCAGGCCGAGGCCGATCGAGAGCAGGACCAGCCCGGCGTAGAGCCCGGGGAGCGTCGCCGTGTTGACGAGCCAGAACAGTGGGAAGGCCATCACGGCCTGCGCCGCAAAGCCGATGAGGAAGGTGTTCCGCCGGCCGATCGAGTCGGCGAGGCGGCCCGCGATGAGGGTCGCCAAGAACCACACCGCCGAGGCAACCACGGACCCCATCAGCACCACCGTGGTGTCCATCTTTAGCCTGCCCGTGGTGTAGCTCTGGAGGAAGCCTCCGGTGGTCATGTAGCCCACGGCGTTGTTGCCCACGAACACGAGCGCGGCGAGGATCACGAGGTGCCAGTGCTTGCGGAACAGCGCTACGACCGGGACCTTGGTCTGTTGGCCGCGCTCGGCGATCTCGGTGAACACGGGGCTCTCCTCAACGGAGCGTCGGACCACGTAGCCGACGACGATAAGCACGATGCTCAGCAGGAACGGCACCCGCCAACCCCAGTCGAGGAAGGCCTTGCCGGGGGAGACTATCCCGGTCATGAGGGCCATCATCCCCGAGGCGAGCAGAAAGCCGAGCGGGACGCCGAGCTGCGGGAAAGAGCCGCGGCGGCCGCGGCGGTCCGCAGGGGAATGCTCTACGATCATCAGGACCGCGCCACCCCATTCTCCGCCTGCGGATACGCCTTGGAGGATGCGGAGTAGGAGCAGGAGGATCGGCGCTGCGATGCCGATCTGGGTGAACGTGGGTAGGACGCCGATGAGTGTGGTCGCCGCACCCATGAGCAGGAGCGTGATGACCAGCATCGCACGGCGCCCGATCTTATCGCCGTAGTGCCCGGCGAGGAACGCGCCGAGGGGGCGGAAAAGGAAGGAAATGCCAACCGTGGCGAAGGAGAGCAGGAGCCCGATGTCCTCGCCGGCG
This sequence comes from Arthrobacter sp. C152, assembly GCF_054890965.1. Classification (NCBI taxonomy): domain Bacteria; kingdom Bacillati; phylum Actinomycetota; class Actinomycetes; order Micrococcales; family Micrococcaceae; genus Arthrobacter; species Arthrobacter sp. C152. Next base: position 68,771 of record NZ_JBTZSU010000016.1, on the reverse strand, counting down.
GGCTTGAAGAAGAGCTGGGCGAACACGAGGCCAGCCGCAGTGCCGTAGATGAAGAAGTCGTACCATTCGATCGTGGTGCCGATAATCGTCGCCCAAGCAACGCGACGCTGCGTTGCTGTGTTGCTGACGGTGATTGGGGTCATTGCCTGTCCTTGGAGAGAAGGTGATGGGTAAGTCCATGGTGAGGTGGGTCACTTCTCCGTGTAAATGTCAGAGATTTGCGGATAAAGTTCTGTTTTACTTAAGAACCTCTGTCTGAACTGAGGGCAAATTGGCCGATGTGAGCCTGAGGCAGCTCGAGCTGTTCGCTGCCCTGCCGGACTTCGCCACGCTTAGTGCAGCGGCAGCCCATCTGCATATCTCGGAATCGGCGTTGTCCCAAGCTATTACCGGGCTGGAAAAGGCTGTGGGGGAGCAGCTATGCGTGCGCCGGAAGGCCCGGGGCCTCACTCTGACTCCCGCGGGCCAGAACTTTGCACTGCATGCCCGCCGGGTCCTCGCGGATACCCGGGAGCTCATCCTGGGCTCCCGCCGGGGAGGGGAGTTGCGCGGTCCCGTTAAACTTGGCTGTTACGCGAGCTTCGCCACGAGCGTGGTGCCCGAGCTCCTCGAAGGCTTCCCGCAGAGGCATCCTGGGGTGGATCTGGAGGTCACAGTGGGAAGCACCGACGACCTCTTGCCAGCGCTCCATTCGGGACGCCTGGATGTGGCCATCATGTACGAAAGGTTCCTCCCCGCCGGCTACCGTCGCCGCGGGATCTACCCGACTGAGCTCGAGGCCCACCTGCATCCAGGCCACCCGCTCGCGGCGGGTAGCACCGTGGATCTCGCCGACCTTGCTGGCGAGCCGCTCATCCTCTACGACGCGGCCCCGAGCACGATCAACATAGTCGAGGCGTTCGCCGCCCGTGGGCTTGAGCCTAATATCGGGGCCCGGGTCACCCAGATCGGTCTCGTTGAGGCGCTCGTCGGCCGCGGCGTGGGCTACGGTCTGCTCATGTCACGGCCCAACGTGCTTCCTGTGAGCGCCGAGGGGCGGCCAATCGCAGTGCGCCCCTTTGACCCGCCCGTAACCCTCTCGCGCGTCGTGGGGATCTGGCCCGAAGACATGACCCTGACGTCGCGTGCCGCAGCCCTCCTCGACTACGCGGTCGAGAAGCTCGGCTCCTACGGCCGGGCCGGCTGAATTCAGGACACAGCCACGCCACACGCCAAAATGCACCTAAAGACACAGCTATTTACCGCCGAAACTCACAGTGTCGACAGGCTACGACGGCTCGGTGGCGACGTGCACCGCCCCAGATTCCACGAGCCGCGTGCGGCGCCGTTCCAGCAGGACCGTGTCGCGGGCGAAGGAGAACGTGAGCGAGGCAAGGGCCGCCGCTGCGGCGGCGGTTGCCGCGGCTGCAGGGATGCCGGGGAACAGCGCAACCAGCAGCGCGAACGGCTGGAACGCCCCGATCACCTTGCGCGCCGCGCTCGGCGGCAGCGATTCGCGCAGATGCGGCCGGAAGAACCCGGCGGCCACGAACGCGTAGTACATGGCTCCGGTCAGTAGGGTCCAGGGACCCACGACGCCGGCCGCCGCGGTGGACAGGACGAGCACCAGGGCCGCGTCCGTGGCGGCGTCGAAGCGGGCGCCGGACGCCGACGCCGTGCCGGTGCGCCGCGCGATCGGGCCGTCGAGCGCGTCGAGCAGGAACGCGGCGCCGCCCAGCACCACGAGGAGGAGGCCCGGGGGACGGCCGGTGAGCAGTTGCGGCACCGCCAGGACGGCACACAGGGCGGCGAGGAGGGCCCGCAGCAGGGTGACCCGGTCGGCCGGCGTGGAGAAGCGCGGCATGCGCCGCAGGATGGAGGCGACGGCGGCTCCGGTCACCAGGGCCCCCGCGCACAGCCCTGCCAGCTGCAGCACCAATGTCGTGGGGGAGAGGGACACCAGCCACAGCGCCGAAACCCCGAACGCGGCAACAGCCCCCAGCACGTCCGGGACGGCCCGCCCAGCTGCGCTCTCCATGTCCCACCTCCCGCTCGCATGCTAACAACGGCACCCGGCCGAGGCCATCTGTCCGCCCCCGGACCCCGAAGGCTGCCCTCAGGTGCCGGGACGCGGCGTCGGACGGTTGACGACGGCGGCACGGCGCCGGGGTGCCGCACGGACCAGTCCGGCGATGGCCAGGAGGGTCCCGATTCCTTCGGCGACCGCGCTGAGGGTCTTGGAGAAGAACCAGACGGGGTCGTACATGGCCGGGATCGGTCCGATCGCCGGAATGTCGACGAAGTAGTAGAGCATCACGGCGGCGAACGCGCTGGCGGCCACCAACAGGGCCAGGGCATAGGCGGCCCGGCTGCCGCGGACCAGGACATAGATGCCGACCACGAGCGCCGCCCCTGCTTCGAGCAGGAACAGGGTGCCCTGGCTGATGCCTCCGGGCGGCGCGTTGTTGTAGCCAGGCGCCAGGAATAGATGCACCCCGGCGTCGATGAACAGGGCCAGTGCGGTAAGCAGTCGTAGTGCCACGCTTATGTATACGCCCGATGCGGTGTTTTGGTTCAGGGGAATCGGGGCACAATGTGGATATCCAGCGGGAATAATTGCGGGTCGCAGGGGTATTGTGCCGGGTAGCGGGCAGCGGAGCCTGCGGACCTACGAGTGAGGAGTATGGCAATGACCCTTCCGAAGGAACTAACGCCGGGAACATGGACTTTGGACATGGCGCACAGCGAGATTGGCTTCAGCGTCCGCCACGCTGGGATCAGCAAGGTCCGGGGCCGGTTCAAGGAGGCCCAGGCCGAGGCGCGGGTGGGGCAGTCACTGGCCGATTCTTCACTGCATGCCACGGTTGCCACTGCGAGCTTCGATTCGGGCGACGCCAACCGGGACGGCCACGTTCGCGGGGCGGACTTTTTCGACGTCGAAACGTACCCGGAGATGACGTTCCGCGGCACCCATATCGAAGGGGACGGGGAGGAATACACCCTCACCGGCGACCTCACCATCAAGGGCGTCACCAGGCCCGTGGAACTCGAGGTCGAGTTCACCGGGGTTGCCGTTGACCCGTTCGGCGCCACCCGTGCCGGGTTCTCCGCCGAGACCGAGATCAGCCGCAAGGAGTTCGGCCTGACCTGGAACGCAGCGCTGGAGGCCGGCGGCGTGCTGGTGAGCGACAAGGTCAAGATCAACCTCGAGGCTGCCCTCGTCAAGCAGGGCTAGGGGCGCCTCAACCGATGACCGGCCGCTCCTCCGGCAGTTGGTAGAGGCGCGGCCGTGAGGACAGGGCCAGGGCGGACGCCACGGTGATGGTTCCGATGCGTCCGGTGAACATCAGCGCCATCAGGACCCACTGCGCATCCGCGGGCAGGTGCGGGGTGATGCCGGTGCTCAGGCCCACCGTGGCGAACGCGGAGATGCTCTCGAACAGGACCTTGTCCAGCGGCTGGTCGGTGAACATGAGCAGGAGCAGGGTTCCGGCCATGACTGCCGCCACGCCCAGGAGGGCCACGGACAGGGCCTGCCGCTGGGATGAGGAACTGATGGACCGGTGCGCAACCGTTACGTGCTCACGGCCGCGGACCTCGTTCCAGATCGCGAAGAACAGGACCAGGAAGGTGGTGATCTTGATGCCGCCGGCGGTTCCGGCGCTGCCGCCGCCGATGAACATCAGGACGTCGGTGACCAGCAGGGTTTCCGGTGACGCAGCCCCGTAGTCGATGCTGTTGAAGCCTGCCGTGCGGGGGAAGACCGTGCCCGCAAGGGTGGCCAGGATCTTGCCGCCCACCGGCATCGGGCCCAGTGTTTGCTCGCTGTTCCACTCGAAGGCGGCAAAGAGCGCCGCTCCGGCCACCAACAGGAACAGGCTGCCGTAAATGGTGAGGCGCATGTGGACCGTCCAGTCCCTGGCCCTGACCCCGCCGCGCAGCAGGGAGATGAGGACGGGGAAGCCCAGTCCGCCGGCCACGATGGCCGCGCAGATGGGGACGATGATCCACGGGTCGGCGGCGACGCCGATGAGGTTGTCGCTGTACAGCGCGAAACCGGCGTTGTTGAAGGCGGACACCGCGTGGAAGGCGCCGTGCCACAGGGCGTTGAGCGGGTTGTGGTCGTAGCTGATCCAGAACCGGCCAGTGAGGACCAGGGCGGTGCCGGCCTCGAACAGGAGCATGATCCGGGCGACGCCGAACAGCACCGATCGGACGTCCCCGAAGTTCAGCGTGTGGGTCTCGGACTGGGCAATCAGCTGCCCGCGCAGGCCGATGGTCTTCCGCACCAGGAGCGCCAGCAGGGTGGCCAGGGTCATGATGCCGAACCCGCCCACCTGGATGAGCCCCATGATCACCGCCTGGCCGAACGGGGTCCAGAACGTTGCGGTGTCCACGGTGGTAAGGCCGGTGACGCAGACGGCCGAGACCGAGGTGAACAGTGCCGTCAGCGCCACATCTGCGGGGGCGTCCGTGTGAGCGGCGGGGAGCATGAGCAGGCCGGCGCCCAGGAGGATCACGGCCAGGAAAGCCGCGGGTACCAGCCGGACGGGATGCAGCAGCAGGCGGCTGAGGCTGTTTCCGCCGTCCCGGCTTTCCGTGGGCTGGGGAAGGCTCCTGCTGCGGGTTCTTCCGGCGGCGGCTTTCAGCGGTTCTTGCACAGCCTCAGAGTAGTGCAGCGGCAGGTCCCGCTCACAGGGGCCCGGGCCGCACCTTCACATTGCGCAGGGAACGGATGAGCGCGACGGCGGTAATGGACCCCGCCGCCATGATGGACGCCAGCACCACCACCTGGAACCGGCCCGCCTCCAGGGGCGGGGCGCCGCCGAAGATGGCACCGACAAAGGCGCCCGGCAGGGTGACCAGCCCCGTGGTTTTGGTCTGGTCCGTGGACGGGATCAGCGCCGAGTGCACGGCCTGCCGGGCCTGGCCCAGTGTGGCCTGCCGGGGCGTGGCGCCCAGGGCCAGCCAGCCCTCCACCTGGTCCCACTGCTCGGCGACCGCCTCGTGGAAGCGGCGCCCCGCCAGGGTGGCGATGGTCATGGAGTTGCCAATCACGATGCCGCCCACGGCCAGGACGTACCGCGGCGCGAACTCGATGGCCCCGGCGCCGAACACGACGGCAAGCGTCACCAGGATCCCCGCAGCCATCGTCGCGGCCACCACGGCAAACCGCCGCCACGACCAGGTGAGCCGGCGGGTCGCCGTCGCCGCGGCCACGGTGAACATCACCAGCAGCGCCGCGCCCACCGCCAGCGGATTCGTGATGATGCCGCCCAGCACCAGGCTGATGGCCGCCAGTTGCACCGCCCCGCGCAGGATGGCAAGGGCGGGGGAGAAGTACGACGGCGTCCGTGCGCTCCAGAGGACCCCCACCGTGAGTGCCACCAAAATGGCAAGGGCCGCGAGGGTGGGAACCAGGGCGGCGAGCTGGACCATGGCCCCAGCTTACTGACCGGCCCGCGCTGCCAGGGGGTTCCGGTAGGCGCGTAGAGCGCGGGGATAGGGGTATCCGGGCCCTTGAAAGTTGGGTACCCGCCGGCATTGCGCCTGCGCGGAATCCGGGCCTACGCTTGCGCGTAAATGGGTGGAAGTAATGACCCGTCCGGTGACGGCGGACGGGTTGCCTCAAGCGATTGTGCGCAGGAGTTGTTCCATGAAAGCCATCCCGTCCACCCGTTTCGGCAGGCTCCCGGTCCTGCTGCTCGCGTCGTTCCTGGTGTTGGCCGGCGCCGTCCTGGGCACCTCCGGACGGGCCGACGCCGATCCGGTCTACGGCACGCAGGGCATGGCGTACTCGGGGGTCAGCAACCCGCCCACCTCGGACAAGCCGCAAAGCAAGCTGTGGTTCAACGCCGGATCCTGGTGGGCGGACATGTGGACCACGGGGACCGGGTGGGGCATCTACCGCCTGGACCGTGCCGCCCAGGCATGGGTGAACACCGGAATCGTCAATGACACCAGGGCAAACACCCTGGCCGATGTGCTCTGGGACGGCAGCAAGCTCTACATCGCATCCCACGTGGTGACGGTTACGGGGGATGGAACTCCGAATCCTTCCCAGTCCGTCCAACCCGCGAAGCTTTACCGGTACAGCTACGCCGCCGGCACCTACACCCTTGATGCCGGCTTCCCCACCACGGTGACCGGCAACTCCAGCGAATCCATGACCATTGACCGGGACTCGCTCGGCGGGATCTGGGCCACGTGGACCCAGGTGGCCGGCAATTCCACGTCCGGCTACACCAACACGGTCTACGTCAACTACTCGGCCGACGCCGGGGCCACCTGGAACACCCCCTTCGTGCTGCCGGTCGCCAGCCCGCATCCGGCACCCGACGATATTTCCGCCGTCGTGGCCTTCAACCACAACCAGATCGGCGTGATGTGGAGCGACCACCTCGCCAACACCGTCTGGTGGGCAACGCACCCGGACGGCAAGGCCGCCGACTCGAACTGGCAGCTGCAGCCGGCCATGCGCGGCAAGGGCCAGGCGGACGACCACCTCAACCTCAAATCCCTCCAGTCGGACACCGCGGGGCGGGTCTTCGCCGCGGTGAAGACCAGCCTGAACGATTACTCCACGGACCCCACGGTCCCGCAACTGGTGCTCCTGGTGTTCAGGCCCGGAACTGCGGCGTTCACCCAGTCCACCATCTCGGTGGCCGGGGACTGTGTCACGCGCCCGCAGATCGTGCTGGACACGCAGAACAACCTGGTCCACGCCTTCCAGACGGCACCGCCCACGTCCGTCACGGGCTGTTCCTACTCCGGCGCGGCGGGCGCCATCTATGAGAAGACCGCGGCCCTGGACAACCCCGTCTTCGGGTCCGGCCGCGGCACGCCCGTCATCCAAAGCGCCTCGTCGTCCAACATGAACAACGCCACCACCACCAAGCAAAGCGTGGACAGCTCCACCGGGCTCGTGGTGCTGGCCAGCGACCATGTGGCCAAGCGGTACTGGTTCTCCGACCGCCCGCTCGGCACCGCCACCCCGCCGCCGGCGGCCCCCACCGCCTCGTTCACGGCCACCCCGACCTCCGGGACGGCGCCGCTGGATGTGGCCTTCACCGACACCTCCACCGGCTCGCCCACCTCCTGGAGCTGGGCGTTCGGCGACGGCGGAACCTCCACCGCGCAGAACCCCACCCACGGTTACGCCGCAGCCGGCACCTACACGGCGACGTTGACGGCCGGCAACAGTTCCGGCTCAACCTCTGCCAGCGCCACCATCACAGTCACCGCCGGCACACCCCCGTCCACCACGGCGGGCATCACCGTGGTCAACTCCAGCACCACCTATTCGGGGACGGCCACCCCGTCGGCAGTCCTCCCGGTCCCGGCCGGCGCCGCGGCCGGTGACGTGCTGGTGGCCTCTGTGGCCGCGGACTTGAACCCGGCCATGACGCCGCCCGCCGGCTGGACGGCCATCGTCAACGGCCTGTCCGTGAGTACCGGGGCCCGGCTGTTCAGCTACTACCACGTTGTGGGTGCGTCCGATCCGGCGTCGTTTACCTGGACGTTCAGCACGTCCGTGAAGTGGGGCGGCGGCATCACGGCGTACCGGGGCGTCAACAACGCAACGCCCCTGGACAGCGGCGTGGTCACGGCGACGGACACCAGCTGGACGAAGTCAAGCCTCACGGTGGGCAGCATCACCACGGCCACCAACGGGGCCATGCAGATCAGTGCGATCGTCTGCGACTGCGCCTCGCCGGTGTTCACCGCGCCCAGCGGCTGGACCCAGCGGTGGCAGTCGGCCGGGGGCCAGATCGCCGAGCACGCGGACCTGCTGCAGGCAACCGCGGGTGCTACCGGCACTGCCACCTGGACGTTCAGCGCCATCCGCGGAGCGGCGGCCTGGCGGACGGCCCTGAAACCTGCCGGCTGAACTTCTTCAGCGCGGATTTTCGAGCGAGACGGTTTCCAGGTACTCGGGGACCCGGGCCTTCCACCCGAGCTGCCGTTTGATGCGGGCCCTGAGGGCGTCGGAAGCGCCGGGTTCCCCGTGCGTGACATAGGTCATGGACGGGGCGGCAGGGGCGGCCTTCATCCATCGGAGCAACTCGTCGGAGTCGGCGTGGGCGGAGAGTCCTTCCATCTGGATGACTTCGGCCTCGATGCTGACGTCCTGTCCGTAGATGCGGAGGTGGTTTTCGCCTGCGGCGAGGGATGCGCCCCTGGTTCCACCGGCCTGGTAACCGCATAGGACGATCGCGTTGCGCCGGTCCGGTCCATACGCCGCAAGGTGGTGCAGGATCCGGCCGCCGGTGAGCATGCCGCTCGCCGAAATGATGATCATGGGGCCGCCGCGGAGGTTGAGCAGCTTGGATTCGTCGGGGCTGCGGACGGGGGTGGCCAGTTTGTAGAGGGCCTTGAATTCGTCCTCTTTGAGCCGGTGTTCCTCGCGGTGGCGCCGGTACATGTCCGATGCGTCGATGGCCATGGGGCTGTTCAGGAAGACAGGAATGGGAGGGATTGCGTGTTTGGCGAGAAGCCGTGAAATGTGAAGCAGTACCGTTTCGGCACGGCCGACGGCGAACGCGGCGATCATGATGACGCCGTTCCGCTTTGCCACCCGGTTGATGATGGCGCCCAGTTCGGTTTCGGGGTTGTCAGCCGGGTGTACCCGGTTGCCGTACGTGGATTCGGTCACCAGGACATTGACCGGTTCCAGGCCCCTGGGCGGGTACATCAGGACGTCATCGGCCCGGCCCAGGTCCCCGGTGAAGTGGACCGTGCGGCCGGCGAGCCGGAGGTGTATCTGTGCTGCGCCGAGGATGTGGCCGGCGGGCAGGAACGTTGCCTCGATGCCTCCGGGCAGCGGAAACGGGGAGTCGAAGTCCCGGGGTTTGAAGCTGTCGAGCGAGCGGACGGCGTCTTCTGCGGTGTAGAGGGGCAGCGGCGGGTGGTGGCTGGACGACGCCGTGTGGTCGGCATAGCGGGCTTCTTCCTCCTGGAGGTAACCGCTGTCGGGGAGCAGGAGGGTGCACAGTTCCGACGTGCCTGGCGTGGCGTAGACGGGGCCATGGAAACCGTCGCGGACCAGTGCGGGGATGTACCCGCTGTGGTCCAGGTGCGCATGGGTGAGGACCACGGCGTCAACGTTCGCCGGATTGACCTGGAAAGGTATGCGGTTACGGTCGCGGAGGTTCTTGTAGCCCTGGAAGAGCCCGCACTCGATGAGGACCCGGTGGCCCTGCGACTGGATGAGGTATCTGGAACCTGTCACCGTGTCCGCCGCGCCAAGAAACCGCAGGGTGGGGGGATGCTGCTCTCTCATGCCCTCTCCTTACACTGCCGCCGGGCCGGGAGCGGCCCCGTGGCGGGGATGGAGTCCAGTAAATACCCGCCCAGGCCGGGCTGATAGAGACAAAAGACCCCGCCGGGGTGGCTTCACGCGCCGGCTGCACCGGGGTGTCCGCCCCGGGAAACAGGGGCTTTCCGCCCTGCCGGGCCCCGCTGGCGGGGCGTATTCTTGCTGGCGGAAGGGAAGGCCATGACCAGCACCGGTTCATTCTTGATTATTGTGGGCTTTGACGGTTCCGACCATTCCCGGGCGGCACTGGACTGGGCCATGGATGAGGCACGCCGGCGCGAGGGCCAGCTCCGCCTGGTCACGGCCTGGGACAAGCCCCAGCTCGCCTGGTATCCGGCTGTACTGGAAACGGCAGCAGGTGAAATTGTCACCGAAGAGTCCCCGGAGAAGGCCGCGCAGGCGCTCCAGGCTGATGCACTGAAGGCCGCCGCAGATGCAGGCGTGACCGCGACGGGGCAGCTCGTCAAGACCCACTCGCCTGCTTCGGCAATACTCGACGCGGCGAAGGATGCGGATCTCGTCATCGTCGGTTCCCGGGGGCATGGCGGATTTCCCGGGCTGCACCTGGGCTCGGTCTCGGCCCAGGTGGTCAACCACGCGCAGTGCCCCGTCCTGGTGATCCATTCCAGGACGTGACTTCCGGCCTCTGTTGTACGAGGGAGGTCCGGTCGTAGACTTAAAGCGCCTGCAGGTAACCATCAGATGACGCCGGGTCGTTCAGGACATGAAAGTGTCCGAGCCTTCTCTTAGCGAGATCGCGAAGGTACCTGCAGGTTCTGCGTTTAAACGGAGCGCCGAATCCACGGGGAATTGGGCTCTTGCGTCTCCGGAAAACCTGGAGTACCACTGTTAATACGTTCTTCGAAAGAAGGACGGGAACGAACAAACAGGGGAACCCTGGAACACACCGTGGATCTGATCCACGGCGGTCTGCCGGTGACGGGGCAGGAATCACCAGGTTTCCGCAAGTTCGGGAGATGATGTTCGTCATAACGGAATCAAAACAGTCGAAGCCCCTTCAGCCTTGCTGGTGGGGCTTCCCCTATTGTGGTCACTCTTTACCGCTGCCCGGACGCCGCGCGTGGCGGCCCTGCCGGGTGGAATGAGCGGCGGGGTCGGGTTGGTCCCGGTGGCCGGAGGGGATAAGACTGTGGGTATGGCACGGGGAACGCTGCGGATCTTCCTGGGTGCCGCCACAGGGGCGGGCACCACGTACGCCATGCTCCAGGAAGCCCGCCAGCTCCAGGCCGAGGGCAGGGACGTGGCGGTGGGCGCCGCCGAGGACCATGGCCGGCAGGAGACCAGGCAGCTCCTCGAGGGGCTCGACGCCGTGGCGCCGCGCCGTGCGGAGGACCCCAGCGGGGCGGAGGTGCTTGGGCTCGACGTGGCGGCGGTGCTGGCCCGGCACCCGGACGTTGCCGTCGTCGACAATTATGCGCACGCCAACCCCGCCGGCAGCAGGAACGAACACCGGTGGCAGGACATCGAGGAACTGCTCGCGGCCGGGATCGACGTGCTGTCCACCCTCACCGTCCAGCACCTGGCCTCGCTGCAGGATGTGGTGGCCGCCATCACCGAAGAGCCCGGCGCCGGGACGGTCCCGGACGGGATCGTGCGCCGGGCCGACCACATCGAACTGGTGGACATCTCCCCGGACCTCCTGCGCCAGCGGGCCGCCGACGGAAAGATCTTCCCGAAGGACCGGATCGACGCGGCCCTGGCCAACGAGTTCCGGCTGGGCAACCTCATCGCGCTGCGCGAGGTCGCCCTGATCTGGCTGGCGGACCGGGTGGACGAGGGGCTGGCCAGCTACCGCGAAAGCCAGGGGATCACCGCCACCTGGCCCGCCCGCGAGCGGGTCGTCGTCGGGCTCAACGGCGCTCCGGAAGGGGAGGTCCTGATCCGGCGGGCGTCCCGGATCCTGTCGCGGGTCAACGGCGGTGACCTCCTGGCCGTCCACGTGCGCCGGGCGGATGCCGGGCCGGCGGAGTCGGTCCAGGCGCTGGAAGCGCAGCGGCGCCTGGTCACCGACCTCGGCGGCACCTGCCACACCGTGTCGGGGGAGGACCCGGCGGATTCACTCCTGGAATTCGCCCGCAGCGTCAACGCCACACAAATCGTGATCGGCGCCTCGCCCGGCGGGCTGTGGAGCCGGGTCCTCGGTGCCGGCGTCGGCGCCAAAGTGGTGCGGGGATCCGGTGACATCGACGTGCACATCGTGTCCCATCCCCAGGCCGGCCGCGGCCTGCCCCGGCCGGCACCCGCCGCGCTCAGCCGTGCCCGGACCACGGCCGGCTTCATCCTGGCCGTGGTGCTTCCGGTCTTGCTGACGGCAGCCATGTCCGCCAGCCCGGAACTCAATCTCGCCACGCACGCGCTCGTCCACATCACGGGGGTAATGGCGGTGGCGTTCATCGGCGGCCTGTGGCCGGCGGTGCTTGCGGCGGTCCTGGGTTCGCTGCTGCTCAACTACTTCCAGACCGACCCGGTGGGAACGTTCAACATCAGCGATCCGCAGAACGTCTTCGCGCTGCTGGTCTTCCTCAGCGCGGCGGTGGCGGTGTCGCTCGTGGTGGGCTTGTCCGCCCGGCGTGCCAGCGCCGCGGCCCGGGCACGCGCCGAAGCCGCCACCCTTGCGGATCTGGCAAACGACGCCCTCCTCGCCGACGACACCGTCGCGGCCTTCATGGCCAAGGTCCGGGAGACGTTCCAGGTTTCCTCTGCAGGCCTTTTCACCAGGCCGGGAGACAGCGAAGGCGGCTGGGAGCTCCAGGCCTTCTCGGGGGACCGGCCGCCAGCCGCTCCGGATGCGGCAGCCATGGCGGACAGCGTGGAACTGGCAGACCCGCGCACGGCGCTGGTCCTCTCCGGCCGGACCCTGACGGCGGGCGACCGGCTCCTCCTCACGGCGCACGGAGCCCACCTGCTCCTGCTGCTGCAGCGCCATGCCCTGCAGCGCACGCTGCAAAGCACCACGAAACTGGCCGAGGGCAACAGCGTGCGCACCTCCATCCTCCGGGCCGTCAGCCATGACCTGCGCACCCCGCTGGCCGGGATAAAGCTGGCCGTGACGGCCCTGCGGCGCCAGGGCCGCAAACTGCCGGCGGAGGTGCAGGCCGAGATGCTCGCCACCATCGAGTCCTACACGGAGCGGCTGGACGCCCTGATCTCCAACCTTTTGGACATGTCCCGGATTTCCAGCGGTTCGACGGCGCCGCTGACGGGCCCGGTCACCTGGCGCGATGCCATCGAGGACGCGCTGCGCGGCCTCCCGGCGGACCGCATCCGGGTTGAGCTCGCCCCCAACATGCCGGTGGTGGATGCCGACGTGGGGATGCTGGAGCGGGTCATCGCCAACATCGTGGAAAACGCGCTGAAATACGCGCCGGGGTCGGACGTCGTCATCGTGGGCGTCTCCGGTGCGTCGCATGCAGCGGCCGACGGCGGGACTCCCTTTGGCGAGCTGCGCATCGTCGACCACGGGCAGGGTGTGTCCGCTGCCGCCGTCGAGGGCATCTTCCAGCCGTTCCAGCGGCTCGACGATGCGCCGGAAGGGCTCGGCATGGGGCTGGGCCTTGCCGTCGCGAAAGGCTTCACCGAGGCCATGGGCGGCCAGTTGCTGGCCGAACCCACTCCGGGCGGCGGGCTTACCATGGTGATCCGCCTGCCGCTCTCCACCGGACCGGCAGTGTCCACCCTCCGCCGGGAAGCAGGCAGCAGCACCGTATGAGAACCATCCTGATCGTCGACGACGAGCCGCAGCTGCTGCGCGCCCTGCAGGTCAACCTTCAGGCGGAGGGGTACCAGGTGCTCACCGCGCTGGACGGGACGAGTGCGCTCAAGCACGCGGAGGGCGGCCACCCGGATGCCATCGTCCTGGACCTCGGCCTGCCGGACATCAACGGTGTGGACGTAATCACCCGGATCCGCCGCACCAGCAGCACGCCGATCATCGTGCTCTCCGCCCGGCACGGGTCCGTGGACAAGGTGCGGGCCCTGGACGCCGGCGCGGACGACTACGTGACCAAGCCGTTCGGGCTCGACGAACTTCTCGCCCGCCTCCGCGTCGCCGGTCGCCGCAGCGGCACGCCGGAGGTGGCGGAGGACATGCCCGCCATCGACGTGGGCGACTTCGAAGTGGACCTGGCCAACCGCAAGGTGACCCGAGGGGGAGCCCCGGTCCGGCTCACCCCGCGGGAGTGGGCCATCCTCCAGTTGCTGGTGCGCAACCCGGGACGGCTGATCACCCAGCAGCAGATGCTGGCGAAAATCTGGGGGCCGGGCTACGACAACGAAACCCATTACCTGCGCGTCTATATGGGGCAACTGCGCCGCAAGCTGGAGGCGGACCCGGCCCGGCCGCGGCACCTGCTCACCGAGGCCGGAATGGGGTACCGCTTCGAGCCGTGACCGGTCAGGCGGCGGCCGTTCGGATCCTTGGCGCACCACCATACGCTGCGATGAGGAACCACGCGGGGACCCCCAGGCTGGCTGCACAGATCACCAGGTGCACCACGATCACCGCGTCGTCGGTCCGCAGGTTCGCCGCGTCAGCACCAAGGGAGACGAGGACTGACTGGGACAGGGCATCCCTGCCCGCCCCGCCGGCCAGCCCAAGGACCGAGGCCGGCACGGCAGCAGCGCCGGCGATGAGCTAGGCCGCGGTCGCGTGGCCCAGCCCGTGGCTCACCGGAAGGCCCTTCTCCATGTCACACGCTCCGTTTATCTTCGCCCGCTTCGAGATGCGCCTTGAGGCTGGACCAGATCCGCTGCTCCTGCCGGCGGCCCACTGCCGTGATCAGCGGGCCTGCGAGCTTCAGGATGCCCTTGGGCCTGAGATCCCAACGCCAGCTCATAAGTGTCCCACTGGCGGCCGGAACGAAGGTGAGGGCCCCGGTAATGTCCGCCGTGGCCATCCGGGTCACCGATCCGAGGCGGCTTGGCCGTTTGTACTCGGTGACCTCCAGTTCGAACGGCGTGGTCCGCCTCCCGGAGGTTGTCACGACCTGCCAGCGGGTCCCGACCCCGATGGGTCCGGGGGTGGTCTTCCCGACGCTTTGCATCTGCGGGTTGTAGGCCGGCTCGTTGCGCTCGTCTGCAACGAAGTCGAAGACCTCCTCGACGGGGCGGCTGATGAGGATGGACCCGTTGATCACTGTCATGCCGTGCGCTCTCCTTTGTAAGCCCGCAGCGGCGGCCGCCGGGATGGCCGGGCACCGGAGCCGGTGCGGCGGGACAGCCGCAGGAGCGACACGCCGACAACCGCGAACCAAGCCCACAGGAGCGGGCCGTATACGGCGTAGAGGGACGGCATGATGAACCGCAGGGCCTCGCTGGCGAGGCCGAGGGCTCCCGTCGCAAGCCCGAGCCACCCAACCCAGTGCGGGAGGACGCCCCGCACCATGGGCAGCGAGATCAGGAAGATCCCCAGCGGCGTGAGCGCCCCCGCGAGCGAGACCGTATTGTTCTCGGCCACGAACGCCTCGGCGGCCGCCACGAAGGCCGGCCTGCCGGAAGCGTCCGCGGCCGCGTACTGGTCGCTCAGGTAGACCAGGGAAAGGGTTCCTTCGCTGGTCACCGGCACGGCCAGGAGCGCAGTCCACGAGGCTACGCCGACCGCGAAGCCCAGGACCGCCAGGCTGGGGCTGGCCGGGAACAGGGCGACCAGGAGGGCAACGAAGACCACCAGCCCGAACAGCGACGGGACGAGCCAGAGAAGTTGCTGGGCGATGTACGGGGCCTTGTGGTCCGCGATGAACTGCAGTGTCGCCTCTCCGCCGGAAATCGGGGGCGGATTTACCGCGTAGAGGGCGAGCGCCGCCACGCCGGAGGCGACCAACAAAAGCCCGGCAGCACCACCCATGCGGTACAGCGGAGACCACGCCTGGGCATTGGGCAATCGCGCCGACATGCCTTGATGCTAGGCGCGGAGCGATGGCTCACGCTTGGGGCGAAAGTCCTCCCGGCCGCCGTCGTAAATTCCGGGCGTAAAGGATTCGTCAATAAAGGCCCTTTACGCAGGTCAGCCGTTTTCGCCGGTGCTAGCTTCGCAGTGGTCGCGGTGCACAGGGCAGCGCGGAAAGGCAGACATGACCACGTTGAGCAGGCCCCCGGCGGACCCGTCCGCGCCCCATCCGCACGGAAAAGAGGCGCTGAAGGACTGGCTGCTGTTCGGGCTGCAGGACAGCAAGGGCGCCCACCCGGGCCCCGGCGGCGTGCCCACGCAGCACGAAAAGAAGCACCCGTGGTGGCAGGTCATGTGCCTGACCGGCGTGGACTACTTCTCCACCCTGGGCTACCAGCCGGCCATCGCCGCCCTGGCCGCCGGCGTCATTTCCCCGCTGGCCACCCTGGTGCTGGTGGCGGTGACCCTGCTGGGCGCCCTGCCGGTCTACCGCAGGGTGGCGGGCGAGAGCCCCCGCGGCGAAGGGTCCATCGCCATGCTCGAGCGGCTGCTGCCCAAGTGGGGCGGCAAGCTCCTGGTGCTGGTCCTGCTCGGGTTCGCCGCCACCGACTTCATGATCACCATGACCCTCTCGGCCGCCGACGCCACGGCCCACCTGATCCACAACCCGGTCGCCCCCGGTTGGCTGCAGGACCAGAACGTCCCCGTCACCCTCATCCTCCTGGCCCTGTTGGCCGCCGTGTTCCTGCGCGGATTCCGGGAAGCCATCGGCGTCGCCGTCGTCCTGGTGGTTCTCTACCTGGGCCTGAACGCCGTGGTGGTGGTGGCCACCCTGATGCAGGTCCTGGCCCACCCCGCGGCGATGGGCGACTGGTGGTCGAACCTCTGGACGTCCCACGGTGACCCGCTGATGGCGGTGGCCATCGCCCTGCTGGTGTTCCCCAAACTGGCCCTGGGCCTCTCCGGCTTCGAAACCGGCGTCGCCGTCATGCCCCAGGTCCAGGGGTCGGCGGACGACACCGAGCACCATCCGCAGGGCCGCATCCGCGGTGCCCGCCGCATGCTCACCACCGCCGCTGTCATCATGAGCGCCTTCCTCCTGACCACCAGCTTCATCACGGTGGTCCTCATCCCGGAACAGGAATTCCAGCCCGGCGGCCAGGCCAACGGCCGTGCCCTGGCCTACCTCGCGCACGAATACCTCGGCGTCGGGTTCGGCAGCGTCTATGACATCAGCACCATCGCCATCCTCTGGTTCGCCGGCGCTTCCGCCATGGCCGGCCTGCTGAACCTGGTGCCCCGGTACCTGCCGCGCTACGGCATGGCGCCGGGCTGGGCCAAGGCGGTCCGGCCCCTGGTGCTGGTCTTCACGCTGATCGGGTTCCTGATCACCTTCATCTTCGATGCCGACGTCGACGCCCAGGGCGGTGCGTACGCCACCGGCGTCCTGGTGCTGATGACCTCCGCCGCCGTCGCCGTCACGCTGTCCGCCCGCCGCCGCGGCCAGCGGAACCTCGCCCTGGGCTTCACCGCCATCACCGTGGTGTTCGCGTACACCACGGTGGCCAACATCTTCGAACGCCCCGAGGGCATCAGGATCGCGGGGATCTTCATCCTGGGCATCATCGTTATCTCGCTGCTCTCCCGGGTCCGCCGCTCCTTCGAGCTGCACGCCACCCGGGTCCACCTGGACCAGCAGGCCCTGGAGTTCATGTCCAGCACCCTGGAAGGGCCCATCGCCATCATCGCGCACGAGCCGCTGCGCCTGTCCGCCGAGGCGTACCGGGACAAGCTCGAGTCGGCCATCGAGGTCAGCCACCTGCCGCTGGCAGGGGAGGCCCTGTTCCTCGAGGTGGTGGTGGACGACTCCTCGGACTTCGAAACCGAACTGCACGTGCGCGGCGTGAACCGGCACGGCTACCACATCCTCGAAGTCCACGGGCCGGTGGTCCCCAACACCATCGCCTCGGTGCTGCTGCACATCCGGGACGTCACCGGCCTCATGCCGCACATCTACTTCCGCTGGACGGAGGGCAACCCCATCACCAACCTGGTGCGGTTCCTGTTCCTCGGCGAGGGCGAAATAGCGCCGGTGACCCGTGAGGTGCTGCGCGAGGCCGTCCCGGACGTTACCCAGCGGCCCTGGGTGCACGTGGGCTGACCGGCGGCACGACTGCGGCAACCGGGACGCCGGCCGCCACCCGGGCGGCGTCCGCCAACGTGGACGGAACGTGCGCGCGGAAGGCCGCTTCGGCGTCGTCCTCGCAGACTCCCGCGGCCAGCACCAAAACGTGCACCATGTCGCCGTAGGAATCGTTGCAGGCGAGGATGTCGCCGGGAACCTTGCGCCCCTGCCCGTCTTGGTCCGGCGAGGGCTGGAAGATGACCCACCACGGCTCGCCGTACCGGTCGGGGAAGAGGTAGCCCGCCTTCGGATGCAGGGCGCGGCCGTTCAGCCCGCGGCCGCCGTAGCCCTCCACGGATTCGGCTGACGCGGCAAACCGCACCCGGCCGCGGTCCTCAGGCTTCTCATCCCACCGCATCTGCGCTCCCTGCGTCCACATGTCCCCTATGGATCCATCAAAGGACCGGAGCCGCTCCACCGGGGCCGCAGGGGCGGTTAATTGACGGATTCTTTACGCCTCCCTTCCCCCGGCGCGAGATGGCATTTGACGGCAGTTGTTCTGTGGAACATTGCCGTGAGCTGCCATCTCGCGGAGCCGGCCAAGCCAAGGCGTCATCCATAATGGGCCCATGACCAGCCCAGAGATTCGCCCTATGTGCCCGGACGACTGGGACGCCGTCCACGCCATCTACGCTGCGGGCATCGCCACCGGTGAGGCCACCTTCGAGAGCGAGCCGCCCACCTGGGAGGCGTTCGACGGCGTGAGGTTGCGTGAGCACCGGCTCATCGCCCACGACGGTGGCCGGGTCCTGGGCTGGGCCGCGGTGTCGCGGGTTTCGTCGCGGGAGGTGTACCGGGGCGTCGTCGAACACTCGATCTACGTGGCGCCGCAGACCCAGGGCCGCGGTGTGGGACGGCTGCTGCTCAGCGCCCTCATCGATTCCACCGAGGCCGCCGGGATCTGGACCATCCAGTCCAGCATCTTCCCGGAGAACACGGCCAGCCTGGCCCTCCACCAGAAGCTCGGGTTCCGGGTGGTGGGAACCCGGGAACGGATCGCCCGGATCAGCCACGGCCCCAGGGCCGGCCACTGGCAGGACACCCTGCTCCTGGAGCGCCGCAGCCCGGTGGCCGGGACGGAATAGCCGGCTACCGCAACGGCAGCGTCAGGATCTCGGCGCCGTCCGGCGTGATGGCGACCGTGTGTTCACTGTGCGCCGTCCTGCAGCCGGTGGCGCTCCGAAGCGTCCACCCGTCGTCGTCCGTCACCAGCTCCGCCGTGTCCGCCATGATCCACGGCTCCAGCGCCAGCAGCAGCCCGGGCCGCAGCTTGAACCCGCGCCCGGGCCGCCCGGTGTTGGGCACGTGCGGGTCCTGGTGCATGGTGGAGCCGATGCCGTGGCCGCCGAACTGCGTGTTGACCGGGTAGCCGGCATCAATGAGGACCCGGCCGATGGCGTACGAGATGTCACCGATCTTGTTGCCCGGCTGTGCCGCGGCGATTCCCGCCGCCAGGGCCCGCTCTGTTGCCTCGATCATCGCCACGCTCTCCGCCGGCCGGGAATCGCCGACGAGGAAGCTGATGGCGGCGTCCGCGGCAACCCCGTCCTTGACGACGGCGAGGTCCAGGGTGAGCAGGTCGCCGTCGGCCAGGGCGTAGTCGTGGGGGAGTCCGTGCAGCACGGCGTCGTTGACGCCGGTGCAGATGTAGTGGCCGAACGGTCCGCGGCCAAACGACGGCGCATAGCCCACATAGCAGGACTCGGCTCCGGCCTCCTCGATCATCTCCCTGGTCCACTGGTCGATCTCCAGCAGGTTGGTGCCCACGGCCGCGCGGCTCTTCATGGCCTGCAGGATGTCCGCCACCAGGGCGCCGGTGACCCGTGCGCGCTCCACTTCGGCGGGGTTCAGGATCTCGATCATCGGGGCGCCCTTCTGCTGTGGCCACAAGCTGTAGGGGCCATCCTATGGGCCTTGCCCCAAGCGCAGGCAAGCGCCTGTTGCCAAAGACATAGATGAGTGTAAATATTTACGTGTGTCTATGTCTTTGGAACTGACCCCCGTCCAGGCGGTGGCCTGCTGTTCGCCGCTCGCCAGGGAGCCCCTGTCCGAAACGGAAGCGGAGGGCATCGCCCCGCTGCTGAAGGCCCTGGCGGATCCGGTCCGGCTGCGCCTGATGTCCATGGTGGCCTCCCATGAGGGCGGCGAAGCCTGCGTCTGCGACCTCAACGATGCGTTTGAGCTGTCCCAGCCCACCATCAGCCACCACCTGAAAATCCTGCACGAGGTGGGCCTGCTGGACCGGGAGAAGCGCGGCGTGTGGGTCTACTACCGCGCCCGCACCGAGGCGCTGCAGAACCTGGCGGCCCTGATCGGGGGCCAGGCCGCATGAGCGAGATGGTCCGCAGGGCAGCTGCCGAGTTTGTCGGTACCGCCTTCCTGGTCATGGCCGTGGTGGGCTCCGGCGTGATGGCGTCGCGGCTTTCACCGGACGACGCCGGCCTGCAGCTTTTGCAGAACAGCCTCGCCACGGGTGCCGCGCTGGTGGCGCTGATCGTGGCCCTGCAGCCGGTGTCGGCGTCGTTCAATCCCGTGGTGACCCTGGTGGAACGGGCGCTGGGCATGATCGATACCCGCACGGCGGCCGGCCTCATTGGCGGCCAGTTCCTGGGCGGCGTGGCCGGTACCGTGGCCGCGAACCTGATGTTCGGGCTGGACGCCGTCACCCTCTCAACGCATGAGCGCACCGGGCCGGGGCTTTGGCTGGCCGACGTCATCGCAACCATCGGCCTCCTCGTGGTCATCTTCGGCACCGTCCGCTCGGGCCGCGCGGACCGGGTGGCCTTCGCCGTCGGCGGGTACATCACCGCCGCCTACTGGTTCACCAGCTCCACCAGCTTCGCCAACCCGGCGGTGACCATCGCCCGGACCGTCACGGACACCTTCGCCGGCATCGCACCGCCGTCGGCCCCTGCCTTCATCCTGGCGCAGCTGCTGGGCGGTGCCGCCGGGTACGTCCTGGTCCGTTTCCTCTACCCAACAATCGCAACCCCCGCCGTCGCCACGGCCGGCCGAAAGGTGCCCTCATGAGCCGCAAGCCCTCCGTCCTGTTCGTCTGCGTCCACAACGCCGGCCGCTCCCAGATGGCCGCCGCATTCCTCACCGCCCTCTCCAAGGGTGCCGTCGAGGTCCGCTCTGCCGGATCCCAGCCGGCGGACAAGGTGAACCCGGCCGCCGTCGAGGCGATGGCCGAGGTGGGCATCGACATGTCCGCCGAGATCCCCAAGATCCTCACCACCGAGGCCGTCAAGGAATCCGATGTGGTGATCACCATGGGCTGCGGCGACGAATGCCCGTACTTCCCGGGCAAGCGCTACGAGGACTGGGTCCTGGAGGATCCGGCCGGCAAGGGCGTGGAGTCCGTCCGGCCCATCCGCGACCAGATCAAGGCCCGCGTCGAAGCCCTGATCGAATCCCTGATCCCGGCCCAGGCCTGAAAGGTGGACGCCATGGAAGCACTTCCCGTTGCCGTGATCGGCGCCGGACCGGTCGGCCTGGCCGCGGCCGCGCACCTGCTCGAACGCGGGCTGGAACCGCTCGTCCTCGAAGCCGGTCCCGCGGTGGGCTCCGCGATCCGGCAATGGGGACACGTCCGCGTGTTCTCCACCTGGAAGTACAACCTCGACGCCGCCTCGGTGCGGCTGCTGGAGCGCAACGGCTGGGAGGCGCCCCGGCCCACCGCGCTGCCGTACGGGTCCCAGATCGTGTCCGAGTACTTGGAACCGCTGGCCGCGACGCCGGAGCTGAGGGACCGGATCCGGACCGGCGCCCGTGTTGTCGCCGTCACCCGGCAGGGCATGGACAAGGGCCGCAGCCAGGGCCGTGAGCAGGCACCGTTCCTCCTGCGCATAGAGCACGACGGCGGGAAGGTCACCGAGGTCACGGCGCGCGCCGTCATCGATACCTCGGGCACCTGGGCCAGCCCGGCGCCGCTGGGATCCTCCGGCCTGCCCGTTCCCGGGGAGGCCGAGGCGCGTGCTGCCGGGCTGATCACGGGTCCGCTCCCGGATGTTGCCGCCGGCGGGTTTGCCGGGCGCCGCACCCTGGTGATCGGCTCGGGGCATTCCGCCGCCAACATGGTGCTGGACCTGGCCCGCGTGGCCCGTGCCAACCCCGGAACCGACGTCCTGTGGGCCATCCGAGCCGCCACCCCGGCCCGGGCCTACGGCGGCGGGGACGCCGACCAGCTGCCTGCCCGCGGCCAGCTCGGCGCCCGGCTCCGCACCGCCGTCGAAAGCGGGGCCGTCCAGCTCCTGGCCAACTTCCACACTGCGTCCCTTGATGTGCACGGCGGCGCCGTCACCGTGCACGCCGCGGACGGGCGCAGCGTCTCCGTGGACCGGGTCATCCCGGCCACCGGCTTCCGGCCGGACCTGGCCATGCTCTCGGAGCTGCGGCTGGACCTGGACCCGGCCGTTGAAGCGCCCAAGGCCCTGGGCCCGCTGATCGACCCGGACTTCCACAGCTGCGGCACGGTCCCGGCCCACGGCGCCAGGGTCCTCGCGCAGCCGGAGAAGGACTTCTACCTCGCCGGGATGAAGTCCTATGGCCGGGCGCCCACCTTCCTCATGGCCACCGGCTACGAGCAGGTCCGCTCCATCGCGGCGGCCCTGGCCGGTGACACCGAGTCCGCGGACGCCGTCGAGCTTGAACTCCCGGAAACGGGCGTGTGCTCCACGAACCTGCCGGATGCATCCGGCGACGCCGACGACTCCTGCTGCGGCTCCGCTCCGGTGCCCGTGACGATCGGCTTCGCCACCGGCTTCCGGCACGGGCGCACCGGCGAGTCAGCCGGGGTATAACGGTCTCGAGGGCTGACAACTAGAGGAGGTTCTGGTGCGCGCTTCCGGGAAGGACCCTGTGCGGGAGGACCTGCTGTGGATCGCGGCCGACTTCCGGAAGATCATCCTGGCTGTTCCGTTTGAGGAGCTGGACCGGCCGTCCAACGGGACGCGGTGGACCAACCGGCAGCTGCTCTTCCACATGGCGCTTGGGCAGAACATCGCGCTCGCAGGGATACCCCTGCTGGGGCTGTTCTCGCACCTGCCGCCGTCGGCGTCGCGCAACTGGAGCCGGCTCCTCGATGCCTGCGCCGGGCCCTACAACTGGGTGAACTGGGCCGGAAGCGCCGCCGGCGGGAAGGTGCTGACACCACGGGGCATGCTGCGCATGATGGAGCGGACCACGCGGATCCTCGTGGCCTGGTATGACCGGGCGGACAGCCGGGCGCTGGGGCGCGGCATGACGATGCCGACGCGGTGGGATCCGTACTTTGCGCCCTGGATGGACCGCAAAGACGTCCTGGCCTGGGCACCCAAGCACTACCGCCACCACCGCGCCCAGCTGAGCCTGACCACGCTGCCGTCCTGAGAGTGCTGCCCACCGGGCGCGTGCATTCCCGCCCAGTTACTCCCGGCCTTCTCCGGGGTAGGAGCCAGGGCGCGCCGGTTCTGACGGCGCGCCGCCGGGGGGGGCCGGGAAGGGTAACCGGGCAGGAACGCACATTGCAGAGCTACGGGGCGGACGGGTCCTCGTCGTCGATCCCGATGGAACGGCCCCGGGCGAAATGGGCGTTCGCGATCTCATTGACCTCGTGGAAACTCTTCCCAGGGTGGGCCAGCCGGATCCACTCGTAGTCCCACTCCTGCAGGTCCCGTACGCGGTGTGCCTGTTTGCGGGCCCGCATCTGGGCTGTGAGTTCGTCGCCGCTCGGGACTGGGCGGGGCTGGGCAATGACGGGCTGCGGCCTGGGCGGGGGCACCGGGGCCGGCCGGGGCGGCGCTTTTGCCGTCCGTACTAGTGCCACCGTCAGGGCAACCACGCCCGCCGCGATCAGGAGGACCCACCAGTACTGGATGATGAGCGCGACGACGATGAGGACCAGGAAGGGGGCGCACCCGATGCCGCCGGCACCCCCGCTTCCTGAGCGGCGCCGTTTCGATGCCATGCTGCTTCCTCTTGCGAAGTGATGGAACGTTAGGCATCCACTGTCCCACCGGACGCGGGCCATGTCATGAGTAGGCGGTACTCGATTTTGCATTGCCCCGACAACCGCCCACATCCCCTACAACTGACTAGCAGTTGTTGTCGTTTTGACGCGCGAAAACGACAACTACTGCTACCTAGTTGGGTCAGTCCGTGATGTCGGTGCTGAGGCTGAGCTCCTGCCACTGGTCCAGCTCGGCGCGCTGCGCGTCGGCCACCATCCCGAAGGCCCCGAACGCGTCCGTCCCCAGCACCAGCAGTCCCGGCGGGTTGGGGGATTCGACGACGGCCATGATCGCCATGGCTGCCTTGTCCGGGTCGCCGGGCTGGGTGCCGTGTGCGGTGTCGTGCTCCTTGCGGCGCTTGCCGGCGGTATCCGCGTAGTCTCCTATCGGGGTCGCGGACTGCGTGAGCGAACGGCCCGCGAAGTCGGTCCGGAAGCCGCCGGGCTCGATGGCGGTGACGTGGATGCCCAGCGGCTTCAGCTCATTGCGCAGCGAGCCGGACATGCCCTCCAGCGCCGCCTTCGTGGCCGCGTAGTACCCCGAGCCGGCCGGCGTGATCCGCGCCCCGATCGAGGAGATGTTCAGGATGGCCCCCGACTTGTTGGCCCGCATGCCCGGCACCACCGCCTTGATCATGTCCACGGCGCCGAAGAAGTTGGTGTCGAACAGGCGCCGGACGTCGGCGTCGTCCGCTTCCTCGACGGCGGCCCGGTACCCGTAGCCGGCGTTGTTCACCAGGACGTCGATCGCCCCGAAGCGGTCCTCGGCCTGCTTGACCGCCGCGCTGATCTGCGCCTTGTCCGTGACGTCGAGGGGGAGGGCAAGCGACGTGTCCGGGAAGCCGGCGGTGATGTCCTGGATTGCCTCGGCGTTCCGGGCGGTTACGACGGCGTTGTGCCCGGACGCGAGCACGGCTTCAGCGAGTGCCCGGCCGAGTCCGGTGGAGCAGCCTGTGATGAGCCACGTTGCCATGGTTTTTCCTTTCGTGGGTGGGTTGAAGCGAAGGTGCGGCCGGGCAGCTAAGCCCGCTGCCGCCGTCGTGCGTGTGCCGTCAGTTCGTGGGCGCCGTAGCTGTTGTCGTCCGGGTTGACCGTGACGCCGGGTGCCACGAGCTGGTCGATGCGGTCCAGGACCTCGGGGGCCAGGTGGGTGTCGGCGGCCGGGAGGTAGGACTCGAGCTGCTCCATCGTCCGCGGGCCCACGATCGCGGCCGTCACGCCCGGGTGGTTGATCACGAACGCGATGGCCATCTCGATCAGGGTCACCCCGGCCCACTCGGCCACCTGGGCGAGCTCCTCCACGATGTCGAGCTTGCGCTGGTTGGCGGGCTGGCTCATGTCGAACCGGGCACTCGGGCGCGCCGAGGACGTGGGCCGGGACGCAGAGTCCTTCCGCCACCGCCCGGAGAGCCAGCCGCCGGCCAGCGGACTGTACGTCAGGGTGCCCATGCCATGGCGCTGCACCGTGGGCAGGACGTCTTCCTCAATGCCGCGGGTGAGGATCGAGTAGGGCGGCTGCTCGGTGACGAACCGCTCCAGGTTCCGCTCGCGGGACGCCCACTGCGCCTCCACGATCTGCGAGCCGGAGTAGGACGAGGACCCGATATAGCGGACCTTGCCCTGGCGGACCAGGTCGGTGAGCGCGCCGAGGGTCTCCTCCACATCGGTCTCGGGGCTGGGACGGTGCACCTGGTAGAGGTCGATGTAGTCGGTGTTCAGCCGCCGCAGCGAGTCCTCCACGGCGCGCATGATCCAGCGCCGGGACCCGCCGCGCATGTTGGGGCGGTCCTCGTCCATGGGCATGAAGAACTTGGTGGCGAGGAAGACGTCGTCGCGCCGGCCGGCCAGCGCTTCGCCGACGATCTCCTCCGAGACGCCGCCGGAGTAGACGTCCGCGGTGTCGATGAAGTTGATGCCGGCGTCGAGGGCGCGGTGGATGATGCGGGTGGAATCGGCGCGGTCGTTGTTGCCCCAGGGGCCGAACATCATCGCGCCGAGGCAGAGGGGGCTGACCTGCACTCCGGTGCGGCCAAGCGGGCGGTATTCCATTGTTATGCTCCTTCGGCTTCGGGGATGACCATGGCGAACCGCTCCGGGCGGGGCACGTCCGGGTCGGGGCCGCTGCGGATGCCGGTGTCCAGGGCGTCGATGGCGGCGAGCTCCGCGGCGGTGAGCTCGAAGTCGAACACGTCGAAGTTCTCCGCGATCCGGGCGGGATTGGTGGACTTGGGGATGGCCGAGCGGCCCTGTTGCAGGTGCCAGCGCAGCATCACCTGGGCGGGGGTCTTACCGTGGGCATGGGCGACGGCGGCAATCGCCGGGTCCCGCATGACGTTCTTCCGGTTCTCGCCCCAGCCGGGGTAGAACGTGATGCCGCCGATCGGCGACCACGCCTGGGTGAGGATGTCGTACTCCGCGTTGGCCGCCTGGACCCCGCGCTGCTGGAAGTACGGGTGAAGCTCCACCTGGTTAACGGCGGGGACGACGTCCGTGGCCTGGAGCAGCTGTTCCAGGTGGTGCGGCAGAAAGTTGCTGACGCCGATGGCCCGCACGCGCCCGTCCTCCAGGAGGGTTTCCAGGGCCTTGTACGCGGCGAGCGTCTTCTCGAACCGGTCCGGCGCGGGCTGGTGCAGGATGAACAGGTCCAGCTGCTCCACGCCGAGTTTGCCCACGGCCTTGTCCCAGGCGTGCAGCGCCTCGTCGTAGCCGTAGTCGCTGACCCAGACCTTGGTTTCAATGAACACGTCCTGGCGCGGCAGTCCGGAGCGGCGGATGCCTTCGCCCACCTCGCGCTCGTTGCCGTACGCGGCGGCGGTGTCGATGTGCCGGTAGCCGGTGGCCAGCGCGGTCTGGACGGCCGCCGTCGTCTCCTCCGGGGGACTTTGGAAGACGCCAAGGCCAAGCGCTGGGAGGGTGACGCCGCTGTTGAGTTTCAATTCCATGCCTTCACGGTATTTCGCCGGCGGCGCTTATGGGAGGGGTTGCCAGTGCCTCCCTCGCCGCGCGGGGGCGGCGTACCGTGGAGGCCATGACCAACAGCGACGACGTGCGGAAGTTCCTCACCTCCCGCCGCGCCAGGCTCACGCCGGAGGAGGCCGGGCTGCCGGCGTACGGCGGGAACCGGCGGGTGGCCGGGCTCAGGCGCGAGGAAGTGGCCATGCTTGCGGGCCTGAGCATCGACTACTACATCCGGCTGGAGCGCGGGAACCTGTCAGGCGCCTCGGACAGCGTCCTGGAGTCGCTGGCGCGGGCTTTGCAGCTGGACGACGCCGAGACGGCCCACCTGTTCGACCTCGCCCGCGCGGCCACCACCGCCCCCCGGGTCCGGCGCAAGCGCAGCCCGCAGGCCGTGCGCCCCAGCGTGCAGCGCGTCATCGATGCCATCACGACGGCGCCGGCCTGGGTCCGCAACGACCGCGGCGACGTCCTGGCCTCCAATGAGCTGGGCCGGGCCCTGTACCTGGACATGATGGCGGATCCGGTTGCGCCGCCCAACAGTGCACGGTTCACGTTCCTGAACCCCAGGGCCCGGGAGTTCTTCCGCGACTGGGAACGCACCGCTGACGACATCGTGGCTGTCCTGCGCTCCACCGCGGGCAGGAACCCCTTCGACAAGGACCTCACGGACCTGATCGGCGAGCTGTCCACCCGCAGCGAGGAGTTCCGCGCCCGGTGGGCCAGGCACGACGTGAAGTACCACCGCACCGGGCGGAAGCGGCTGCACCACCCGGTGGTGGGGGACCTGGACCTGGCCTTCGAAGCCCTCGAGCTGCCCGCGGACCCGGGGCTGCGGATCAACATCTACACGGCCGAGCCCGGCACGCCCTCGGAGGATGCGCTGAAGGTCCTGGCCAGCTGGGCGGCCACGCAGCGGAGCGGGCCGATCCGGGAGCCGAGCGCAACGGAGCGCCGGTCCTGAGGATTGCGTGCGTTCCAGCCCAGTTACTTCCGGCCGCGCGGGTCCACAAAGCCGGGACACGCCGTCGTCTGTGGCGCGCCGGCGGGGTGCCCCAGAGGCAACTGGGCTGGAATGCACGACGGCGGCAGTCACCGGTGAGGGCAGGCTTCGGTGGGCGTGGGGCTAGAGCAGGAAGTGAAAGAATCCTTACCGGCTCTTTTCACTTTTTGCAGAAAGTGAAATAGTTGAGGCGGAACCCTTTCCCAAGCGAGCCCGCGAAGGAGCAACGTTGGACCCAATCCGCACCGCATCCGGGTGGCCAGCGCTCGAATGGGAAAGGCTTTTGTGGGAGACCAAGGCCACCGTGGGACCTCGTTCCATCACGGAAACGCCGTCCATTCCCTACAAGGCGGCAGTTCCCCCTCGCATACGGGAGATCACCTACATCCCCACAAGCGCGGTGACAGCAGCGGCCGAAGATGCTGCCTTGGCTATACGGGACTTTGACCACGAGTTCGGCAACGACGTCGCGCCATTTTCGGCCATTCTGCTCCGCACTGAATCGGTCTCGTCGTCGCAGATCGAAAACGTTACTGCCAACGCGCGGAGCATTGGCATGGCTGAACTTGGTGATGATTCCAAGCGCAACGCAACTTTGGTGGTGGACAACGTGGCCGCCATGAACGCGGCCCTCGCCACCGCCGATGCGCTGGAGCCGGCGTCTATCCTCGCAATGCACCACACCCTGATGCTCCATGCCGATCCAAAGGGCGCCGGGCGATGGCGTTCCGAACCGGTATGGATCGGGACCTCAAGCGCCAGCCCTGTCGGTGCTGATTTTGTGGCTCCCGACGCGAAACGGGTTCCGGAACTCATGGATGACCTCATGGCCTACGCCCGCCGGAGCGATATCCAGATCCTGGTCCAGGCTGCGATTGCGCATGCCCAGTTCGAAACCGTCCACCCGTTCACGGATGGAAACGGCAGGACCGGACGGGCGCTGCTTCATGCCATGCTTCGCAACAAGGGGTTGACCCGCGCGGTGACTGTGCCGGTCTCAGCGGGGCTGCTCAGTGACGTCGAGGGGTACCACCGCGCCCTGACCGCGTACCGGGACGGCAACCCGGACCACATCATCTTGCTCACCGCGGAGGCCACCTTCCGCGCTATCGGGAATGGTCGCCAGCTCGCTACGGACATCACGAGCGCCAGGAACCGGTGGAAGGATGCCATCAAGGCCCGAAAAGACGCAGCCGCATGGAAGATCGCAGATCTGCTGGCGCGCCAGCCGGTTGTAAACGCCAAGCTTCTGGAGGACCGGCTTGGGCTGTCGGGCCCCACGATCTGGCGCCAGATGCAGGTCCTGGAAGAAGCTGCTGTGGTCCAGGGTTTCGACAAGTTCAAGCGTGGCCGGCACTGGAGAAGCGACGAGATATTGGCCGCGCTGGATGCTTTCGCGGCCCGCTCGGGGCGGCGAACCAGAACCTGACCGGCGGAACGCGGCAGCGCCTACTTCGCGATGCTGAACGAGTCCGTGAAGCTGTACCCCTCCGCGGGGACGAACTTCACGTCCATCCGGGAACCCGTGAGCTTGATGTCCAGGGTGCCGTACGCGGGGTCCTTGTTGCTCCCGGCCCAGGCTGCGAAAACGGGCCTGTCCGAGTCTTCGGTGTTGATGTCCCGGATGCTCTTGCCGCCCAGGCCCGAGGTGGCGAAGACCGTCCCGGCGCCCTTGGCGAACGAGTTGTCGTCGTCAACGGCGCACTTGCCCCGGGCCAGGACTGTGGAGCAGTCGTTCGGCATACCCAGCTGGAAGGTGCGCTGGTAGATGTGCTCGTGGCCGGTGAGGACCAGGTCCACCTTCTTCTGGATCAGCAGGTCGGTCAGCGCCGTCCCGGCCTCGCAGCTGTATTCGCCCATGCTGAAGCACACCGTGTGCATCCCCACCACGGTCCACGGGATGCCGTCCGCGCGGGCGCCATCTATCGCGTCCTCGGTCCACTGCCAGCGCTTGCTGTCCTCGGAGTAGTCCAGGTCGCCCTGGTCGAAGGCAATGCCCGGCGACACCGCGATCAGCCGGACCAGGGGCTTCTCCTGCGGAATGTCGACGTACCACTGCGTGCCGTATTCGCCCTCCAACCCCGGCAGATTGTTGGGCAGGCACTTGACGTAGTTGCGGATGTGGCCGCCCTCGCCGTTGCTTTCGTGGTTGCCGGCCACGAGCTCGAAGGGCAGGTCGCCGAGTTTGTCGGTGACCATTTTGCAGAACTCCTCCTCGGTGCCCTGCCCGTAGGAGAGGTCGCCCAGGTGGAAGTTGAAGTCGGGCTGGATTTCCTTGATCTTGTCCAGTACGGCTTTGGCGCCGTCCTGCATCCCCATGTCGCCCGCCGCGGTGAAGTGCACGGTCCGCTCAGCCGGTGGGGGTTTGGGCCCGGGGATACATCCGGTGAGCGCTGCGGCCGCCACGAGGGCAAGGACCATGGCGGCGGCTCGAATCCGCCCGGCCACGCCCCGTCTTTGCCAGCTGCGCCAGCCCGCCACGTTGCCCCCATCCCCAGGTCTGCTTTAGGTAGCAACAAGCTAGCGTGGGGGTTTCGGCGCGGGCAAGAGGGGTTCCCGCAGGTCATCCACAGGCGTCCCGCGCCTGGGCAGGGAAGTACGACGGCGGCGCGCGGCCTGGCTGCCCCGCCGTCAGTCCTGCAGGGCCGTGGTGAGGACCGCCCGCATCTTGTCCCGCAGGAGCTCCTGCCCGGTGATGCTGGGGTGTTCCCGGTCCGGTCCCAGCAGGATGTCGGCGCGGCCTTCCAGCCACTGGTCGGCGATGGGATCGATGAAGGGCACGCCCTTGTCCTGCGCCGCGGAAGCGGTGAAGTCGCGGACGCTGGCCAGCTCGGGATCGGGCTCGTCCGTGCCGGAGAGCGGACCGACGGCGACGAGCACCGCCTTCGGGGCCAGCACCGAGGCTTCGGCGAATGCTGACGCCGCGGCCTCCCGCAGCGCGTCCGGGTCTGTTCCTTCGTCGTTGTCGGAGCCGAAGAAGACCACCACGTCCGTGTCGGCGCCCACCGCGGCCTGGACCTCCGAGGTGAAGGTGTCCCCGCGTTCGCCGGGCACCACGTAGCCGCTGCCGTTCTCCGCCGCGTTGGTCACCTGGACCGAACGGTTGCCGGGCAGCGGCACGGACCTCAGCAGCACCGGCCAGGCCTCGTCCGCGGAGGTTCCGAATCCGGTGCTCAGCGAGTCCCCGATCACCACCACCCGGATGGCTGGCGCGCTGGCATCCATGGCCTGGATGCCGGCCGGCGGCGCGCATCCGGTGACGGCGGCAAGGAACAGGGCAGCGCCGGCGGCCATACCCGCAAGCGCAACTCGCGATGATCCGTCCACCACTCCTCCAATCCCTGGAAGCGGGAAGCACGGGCCCATGCTAGGCCGCGACTCAGCAGCAAATGGGCGGGTCCGGGCAGGTCTGTGGGAAAGCTGCGGTACGTGATGGCGCCTATGTGGAAACCCCGTAGTACGTGATGGCGCGTTGTGGGGGAGGGACGGGAAATCGCATAACCGGCCCCAAGCCGCATGAGCGGTGGGGGCCAGCGGCGCTCATGCGGCTGCGGGCCGGTCTTGAAGGGAAGCCCCGGAAAGCAGCCGGGGCGCTTGACGGCCGCGCACCCGCCAACATATCCTGAACGAACGGTCGGTAAATAAATCGGCGCCGCGGAAAAAGGCGCCCGACAGGTCTTGCATAGGAGCAACCATGGCAGCGCAGAACTTGCAGTCAGTGCCGGATGAGCTAACCCCGGAGGCGGACGCCGCAGGGCAGGCCCACTTCGACCGCATCATCTCCGAGGACTCCCGCATCGAGCCCCGCGACTGGATGCCCGCGGCCTACCGCAAGACCCTGCTGCGCCAGATCAGCCAGCACGCGCACTCGGAAATCATCGGCATGCAGCCGGAAGCCAACTGGATCACCCGCGCCCCGAGCCTGAAGCGCAAGGCGATCCTCATGGCCAAGGTGCAGGACGAGGCCGGCCACGGGCTCTACCTCTACAGCGCCGCCGAGACCCTTGGCCAGTCAAGGGACAAGATGATGGACGACCTCATCGCCGGCAAGGCCCGCTACTCGTCCATCTTCAACTACCCGGCCCTGAGCTGGGCGGACATGGGCGCCATTGGCTGGCTAGTGGATGGCGCAGCCATCTGCAACCAGGTCCCGCTGTGCCGCGCGTCCTACGGTCCCTACGGCCGCGCCATGGTCCGCATCTGCAAGGAGGAGTCGTTCCACCAGCGCCAGGGCTTCGAAATCCTGCTGGAGCTCTCCAACGGCACGGAAGCGCAGAAGCAGATGGCCCAGGACGCCGTGAACCGCTGGTACGCCCCGGCCCTGATGATGTTCGGCCCGCCGGACGACGATTCACCCAACTCCAAGCAGTCCATGGCCTGGAACATCAAGCGGTTCAGCAATGACGAGCTCCGCAGCCGGTTCGTCGGCATGATGGTGGAGCAGGTCAGGGTCCTGGGCCTCACCCTCCCCGATGACCAGATCCGCTTCAACGAGGACACCAGGAAGTGGGAGCACGGCCCGCTGGACTGGGACGAGTTCCACGAGGTCCTCGCCGGCCGCGGCCCCTGCAACGCCCAGCGCCTTGAGCGCCGGAGGGAAGCGCACGACGACGGCGCCTGGGTCCGTGAAGCAGCTGCGGCTTATGCAGCAAAACAGTCAGCCAAGCAGCAGAAGGAATACGCAGCATGAGTGAGTCAACCGCCGAGTCCACTGGAAACGCCTGGGGCCTGTGGGAGGTTTTCGTCCGGTCCAGCCGCGGCCTGAGCCACGTCCACGCCGGGTCCCTGCACGCTCCGGACGCCGCCATGGCCCTGCGCAACGCCCGCGACCTCTACACCCGCCGCAACGAGGGCGTCTCCATCTGGGTGGTCCCGGCCGACGCCATCGCCGCCAGCGACCCCGACTCCAAGGGCAGCTTCTTCGAGTCCCCGCAGGGCAAGGACTACCGGCACGCCACGTACTACACCAAGAGCGAGGGAGTGAAGCACCTGTGAGCACCCCCGAAACGGCAACAGGCCACGGCGACATCTCCACCGGTGTGGCCGGCGGCGACTCCAACGCCTCCGCAACAAGGATCACCCCCGGCAACGCCCTCCGCCCGGAGGACATCGCCCTCGAGGTCAAAACGGGCCTGGTCAAGCCGACAGAAGATATCGCGGAGTACGCCCTGCGGCTCGGCGACGACGCCCTCATCCTCGCCCAGCGCCTGGGCCACTGGATCTCCCGCGCCCCGGAGCTGGAGGAGGACATCGCCCTGGGCAACATAGCCCTGGACCAGCTGGGCCACGCCCGCAGCTTCCTGACCTACGCCGGCGCGGCCTGGGACAAGTCCGAGGACGACCTGGCCTACTTCCGCCGCGAACATGAGTTCCGCAGCGTCCAGCTGTTTGAGCAGCCCAACGGCGACTTCGCCGCCACCATCGCCCGCCAGTTCGTGGTGAGCTACTACCAGTACGAGCTCTACCGCCGCCTCACCGAATCCACCGACGAGACGCTGGCCGCCATCGCCGCCAAGGCCGTGAAGGAAGTGGACTACCACCGCGACCACAGCGCCCAGTGGGTCCTGCGCCTCGCCGGCGGCACGGAGGAATCCCGGACCAGGATGATCCACGGCCTGCGCACCATGTGGCCGTACGTGAACGAACTCTTCCAGGACGATGACCTGGTGACGCGCCTTGCCGAGGCGGGGGCCGCCGTCGCGCCTTCCAGCCTGAAAGAAGACTTTGACCGCCTGACCGGCGCGGTCCTCAGCGAGGCCGAGCTGGAGGTGCCGGACGTTCCGGGCGCCCCGGGCGGTGGCCGGCAGGGCAAGCACTCGGAGTACTTGGGCTACATCCTCGCGGAGATGCAGGTGCTGGCCCGCGAGCATCCCGGGGCGAGCTGGTGACCGTCATGATCACCGAACAGGAAACGCAGCAGCAGGCCTGGGACGTCGCGGCCACGGTGGTGGATCCGGAGATCCCGGTCCTCACCATCGCGGACCTGGGGATCCTGCGGAAGGTCGACGTCGGCACGGACGGAGGCGTGCGGGTCACCATCACCCCCACGTACTCGGGCTGCCCCGCCATGGACGCCATCCGCGACGACCTGTACACCGCCTTTCACAAGGAGGGCTACGAGGACGTCCAGGTGGACCTGGTCCTCTCGCCGGCCTGGACCACGGACTGGATGACCGAGGCCGGGAAACAGAAGCTGCAGCAGTACGGCATCGCCCCGCCCACCGGGCACAGCAAAGCCGGCGGCCATACGGGTGCCATCAGGCTCAAGATGGCCGTGAAATGCCCGCAGTGCAACAGCCTCAACACCAAGGAACTCACCCGTTTCGGTTCCACGTCCTGCAAGGCGCTGTATGTGTGCCAGGACTGCAAGGAACCGTTCGATTACTTCAAAGTCCTGTAAGGAAGCCCCTATGCCTGTTGTCCGCCAGACCGCCGCCGAAGAGGCTGAGGTGACCGGCCGCCGTCGTCCGTCCTTCCACACCCTGGCCGTGAAGGAGGTGCGCCGGCTCACCGAGGACGCCATCGAGGTCAGCTTCCATGTGCCCGCGGAG
Source organism: Arthrobacter sp. C152 (assembly GCF_054890965.1). Classification (NCBI taxonomy): domain Bacteria; kingdom Bacillati; phylum Actinomycetota; class Actinomycetes; order Micrococcales; family Micrococcaceae; genus Arthrobacter; species Arthrobacter sp. C152. The sequence goes on along the minus strand of NZ_JBTZSU010000016.1, from coordinate 34,885 downwards.
CTCGCCGGCCAGTTCGACTACCTGCCGGGTCAGTACGTGGCCCTGCGCACCACGCTCCCGGACGAGACGGGGGAGCCGAAGGAGATCCGCCGCAGCTACTCCATCTGCGCCGAGCCGCGCAGCTTCGCGGACGGCACCAGCGAGATCCGGGTGGCCATCAAGAAGGACCTGGGCGGGCTGTTCTCCACGTGGGCCAACGCCGAGCTGAAGGCGGGGGACACCCTGGACGTGATGAGCCCCATGGGCGCGTTCGTGTCCAAGCACGGCCGCGACGGGCGGGCCGTGGAGCAGAACGTCATGAACTCCATGAACCACCCCGAAGAATTGGCGGGGGAGGCAGGCAACTTTGTGGCGATCGCGGCGGGGTCCGGCATCACCCCGGTGATCGCGATCGCCCGGACGCTGCTGGCCGCCAATCCGGACACCCGGTTCGACCTGATCTACGCCAACAAGGCCGCCATGGACGTGATGTTCCTGGAGGAGTTGGCGGACCTGAAGGACAAGTACCCGCAGCGGCTGGCCATCCACCACGTGCTGAGCCGCGAGCAGCGGATCGCGCCGCTGCTGTCCGGCCGGATCGATGCGGAGAAGCTGCAGCAGCTGCTGGGCACCGCCCTGCACGCGGACGACGTGGACGAGTGGTTCCTCTGCGGGCCGTTCGAGCTGGTGCAGCTGTGCCGGGACACCCTGGCCGAGCGCGGGGTGAAGCCGGAGAACGTCCGGTTCGAGCTGTTCACGTCGGGCAAGCCGGACCGCCCGGAGGGGCACGCCGGCCGGCCCGTCATCGTGGACGAGAGCCAGGAGACGTACAAGATCACGTTCAAGCTGGACGGCCTGCAGGGCGAGGTGGCCAGCCCCACGCACGCCCGCGAGTCCATCCTGAACGCGGCGCTGCGGGTGCGCCCGGACGTGCCGTTCGCGTGCGCCGGGGGAGTGTGCGGCACGTGCCGGGCCAAGGTGGTCACCGGCAGCGTGACCATGGACGAAAACTACGCGCTGGAGCAGGATGAGCTGGACAAGGGCTACGTGCTGACCTGCCAGAGCCACCCCACCAGCAAGGAAGTCACGGTCGACTTCGACGTCTAAGTCTTTTCTTCAAGAAGGAGCTTCATGATTTCCCTTTCCATCAGCAACGGCATCGCCGAGGTTGTGCTGGACGCGCCGCAGAAGCTGAACTCGCTGGATGAGCAGGCGCTCAAGGAGCTCGGCAAGGCGTACGACGACGCTGCTGCCGCCGCCTCGCGCGGCGAGGTGCGGGCGCTGCTGCTGAGAGGAGAGGGCCGGGCCTTCTGCGCGGGCCGGGACATCGCGGGGGTCACCCCGGAGAGCGACGACGCCGCGGCGTACCTGGGCGGGCTGGTGGAACCGCTGCTGAAGAAGATGGCCGCGTTCCCGGCTCCGACGTTTGCTGCCGCGCAGGGGGCGTGCCTGGGCGTGGGGCTGGGGCTGCTGCTGGCCACGGACGTGGTGTACGTGGCGGAGACCGCGAAGCTCGGCTCGCCGTTCGCCAAGCTGGGGGCAACGCTGGATTCGGGCGGCCACTGGTACTTCACGGAGCGGCTGGGCATGCACCGTACGCTGGACCTGATCTACACGGCGGATCTGATCTCGGGCGCCGAGGCAGTGGCGCAGGGGATGTTCAGCCGGGCCATGCCGGCCAGTGACCTGCTGGAGTCGACGAGGGAGATCGTTGCGCGGGTGGCTGCCGGGGCCACGGGAGCGTTTGTTGCGTCGAAGGAGCTGGTGGCGCACATCCGCGACCAGCGCCTGGGCCTGTGGCAGGCCATGCAGGAGGAGAACGAGGAGCAGGCGCGCCTCTGCAAGACCGAGGACTACGCGGAGGGTTTCCGGGCGTTCCAGGAGAAGCGGGAGCCGAAGTTCACGGGCGGCGTTGGTTCGTGATCTTGATCCAATCTTGAGTTTCCCCTGCGGATGCCTTGATTCATCTTCGAAAGAGTTAGCGAGCCTGGATAAACCAGGTCAAAGCACGCTGCACTGAGTCGGTAAGCAAAATCAGGCCGGGGTAAGCGGCGACTCGATGGGTGGCGCAGGACTCGCCTTGTCACCGTTTCAGCATTGACGCCGGGAGTTATCGGTCTGTTGCTTCCGCAACGAATGCTTGGATCACTTGTCGATGTGCCGCGGCAGCTCGAATGAGAAAAGAATCAAACATGGGGGCCTCTCAGAGGCGGCTTCTCGCCGCCGCTGCTTCACTTGCCATCGCAACATGCAGCTTCGGTTATGTTGCACCGGCCATCGCAGCACCAACAACCACCGTAACCAACGACCAGGTCACGGAACCAACTTCCCAACCCACAGCAGCGCCGTCACCGCAGGCAGAAAGCCCGGCACCGGCCACGCCCACAGCGGGCGTCACGGACACACCAACAGCGGCAGCCACGGAAGCACCAGCCGAAGCGCCCGGCGGCAACGCTGTTGCATCAGCGGAGCCCACAGCTTCGGCAGCTCCCGTAACGGAAGCAGCCCAGCCAGCCCAGATAGCCCGGCCTGAGGCCGTGGCGGGTGGAGCAACCACTACCGCCGCATCGCTGTTGGGCCAGCTGACGGTGGCAACGCCTTCGGCCTTGGCTTACGATCGGGCAAATTTCAACCACTGGATTGACGCAGACGGTAACGGTTGCGATACGCGCGCTGAGGTGCTCATCGCCGAGTCCGTCGTGCCCGCCACCGTTGGAGCGGGATGTACTGTCACGTCCGGCCAGTGGAACTCCTGGTACGACGGTGCGACGTGGACCAACCCTAGCGACGTTGACATCGACCACTTTGTGCCGCTGGCCGAGGCGTGGAAGTCGGGCGCCTGGGCGTGGACGGCGGAGCAGCGCCAGGCATTCGCGAACGATCTGGCATACGGCGGCAGCCTGGAGGCCGTAACGGACAACGTGAACCAGGCCAAGGGCGGCAGCGACTTTGCCGCGTGGCTCCCCGCCCTGGACCAATGCCGTTACGCCCAGCAGTGGGTCGCCGTGAAGTACCGCTGGAACCTCACCATTGACACCCTTGAACAGGGGGAACTGAGCCGGTACCTGTCGGGAAGTATCTGCGGCAGCGCGACGATTGCGTTGCCGCCCAAGGCTGAAACACCTGCCCCGGCGGCTGAGAGTAGCTTCACGACGTCGGGCGCGATCGGTGCCAAGTACGCGGCAGCGTCCGCGGTGCTCGGCGCTGCAACGTCCCAGGAATTCACGGGTCAGCGTTTCGGCGGGGCCTACCAGTTGTTTGAGCGTGGCACTATCGGTTACCTCCAGCAGTACGGCGCCTACATGGTCATCGGCGGCATCAATGCCGTATGGCACTCAATCGGCGCCCAAAACAGCGATCTCGGCTACCCGACGTCTGACGAGTACGCACCGATGGCCGGCGGGGTGATGCAGGACTTCCAGTTCGGCAAGATTTCGTGGAACCCGGCCACCGGGTCCAGGATCACCAAGGGTGGCATCGGCGTCACCTGGGATAACGCGGGCGGCCCGCTCAGCGGTCTCGGCTATCCGACGACGGATGAATATGCGCCGATGCCCGGCGGCGTCATGCAAGGGTTCCAGTACGGCAAGATCTCCTGGAACGCTGCAACCGGGTCCCGCATCACCAAGGGCGGCATCGGTGCCACCTGGGACAAAGTAGGAGGTCCGCTCAGTGGCCTTGGCTACCCCACCACGGACGAGTACGCCACCGCCAATGGAGGCGTGACGCAGGCGTTCCAGTACGGGCAGATCGTCTGGTCGCCTGCCACGGGCTCCCGGTTCATCAAGGGCGGTATCGGCCAGACGTGGATCAATGCTGGCGGCCCTAACAGCGGACTCGGTTACCCCACCTCCGATGAGGTCGGTGGCCTTGTCGGCGGCGGTGCAAAGCAGTACTTCCAAGGCGGAGAGGTGGTGTGGTCTCCTGCTTCGGGTGCGCGCGTGATGACCGGTGGGATCAGGGCAGCGTGGGTCGGCCAGGGCTCCGAAGGAGGGCGTCTGGGCTACCCGACCACCAATGAGTATGGTGCCAGCGGTGGCGGGTACTCGCAGGACTACCAGGGTGGCCGGATCACGTGGCGCTCCGGCAGCGTCAGCATCGAGTACGCGTCCGACGCCTACCAGCCCGCGCCTGCTCCCGCCCCGGCCCCGGCTCCGGCGCCTGCGCCTGCGCCCGCTCCCGCCCCGGCTCCGGTTTACTACGCGAACTGCGATGCTGTGCGTGCTGCAGGGGCAGCGCCCCTCTACTGGTGGCAGCCCGGCTACCGCACCGCATTGGATCGGGACTTGGACGGTATCGCCTGCGAATAGGCAACCAGTGGAAAGCCCCAGCCTCGATCATCGAGGCTGGGGCTTTTTTGCACCTGGCTCGTTTGAGGAAGCTCAAGACCGCTTGAAGAATTCTTGAGTCAACCTTGAAGGCCCATTGAAGGAATCTTTATCTGCGTTCGAAAGAGTAGTTGAAGCCGGAGAATTCCGGCCGATGCCCGCTGCCGGTCTCAAATAGGCAGCGGCGTTGAGAGACTTACTCATGGGGGCACAATTGTCTGAAGTTTTGAACGCCGATATTGATGCAAAAGAAGAAAGTGGTGTCAGCCGACGCCGCGTGGTCGCCGGCGTTGCATGGTCCGTGCCGGTGATCGCTACAGCCATCGCCGCTCCGGCTGCTGCGGCTTCAGGTATCTCAGCCACAGCTTCGCTGGTAGCCCCGGGTTCAAGCATTTCCTTCGTCAGCTCAACGGGTACGGGCACAGGCACCAACCACACCGGCACGGGGCCTACGGGCTTCCAGATCTACAACAGTGGCTCTGCAGTCACAGGTTCCATCACCGGCACCATCAACATCAAGCCAACCGGAACGGTGACCGCCGGTGCAGGCATCCAGTCCCTGACCCCAGGAACCCTCACGCCCGCAAACCCGGCCTACTCGGCCACGTTCGAATACAACGCCACATTTACTTATGCGGGCGGCCTTACCAGTGGCCAAACCCTGAGCTTCCCCCTGTCCTTCCAGTACCAGCGCCTCACCGGCTCGTCTCCGAGCAAGACAACCTACAACTACACGCTGACCATCACGCTGAGGCTCCCCGACGGCACGGACCGGATCATGACCGGCGCCCTGAGCGTCAACTACTGACGATGGTCTGGAAACGTGGCGGCTTGGTCGCCGAGGTCTGTACGAAGCCAAGGGCCCGCGTCGCCCTGCTCCACCTCGACGCAACCCAGCCTGTTGTGTTGGAAGGCCCGGCTGCCGTCATCTGGGACCTGATCGACGGCCAACGGACCCAGCAGGAAATCTTCACAGAACTCGAGGACACCTTTGAGGACGCAACAGGCCAAATGCAGGCCCAGGTGGAAGAGTTCCTGGCGAACCTCGAAGCGCAGCGCCTGATCGAGGCTGCCCACGGCACGTCCCGGTAGCCCGTGGCATCCACGGGAATCCTGGGGAGCGTCCGCTCGCCATGGCAGCAGCGGCTGTTCGAGGAGTTGGCACGCGGCAGCGACCTGCTCTGCCTGGATGTGCTGGGCAGGCGGTTCGTTGTCCGCTGGGGCTCTGCCGTCACGTGGCAGCAGCGGATCGCCATGAGCGCGGCCTGGGCGCGGTGTGCCAGCGCCGAGGAGCCTGTGCTTCCGCCGGTGCCGCTGGAACCCACGGATGAGCGGCCGTTCACGGCGTCCGTCGCGTGCGCGTCGATAAAGGACGACGGCGGCCCGTTCCATCTTCAGGCCGCCTCCTTTGAGGAGCTGGCTGAGAACCTCACGTCCCGGCTTACGGTCGCCGCCATCCTGGACAACGCCGGCGAGCTGACCATGCTGCACGCCTGCGGCGTGGCTGACCCCGGGACTGGGGCAGTGGTGGCGCTGGTGGCGAAGTCGGGAACGGGGAAGACCACGGCGGCGTCCGTGCTTGCCAGAACGTACGGCTATGTCACGGACGAGACGGTGGCCATCGGCTGGGACGGCTCGGTGGTCCCGTACCCCAAGCCGTTGTCGGTGAAGCAGAAGGCCGGCGGACCCAAGCGCCAGGTGGGGCCGGACGAATTCGGGCTGCAGCCTGCGCCGGGCATGCCCTTCATCCAGTCGGTCGTGCTCCTCAACCGCGTGCCCGGCCCCACCACTCCAGCCTTGGAGCGGGTACCGCTGGCCGACGCACTGCTGGCGCTCATCCCGGACTCCTCCTCGCAGGCCGAAGTGGTGGAGCCGCTGCAGTCATTGTGCCGCCTCATCGACAGTGTCGGGGGAGTGTGGCAGGTGACCTATTCGGAGGCTGCCGACCTCCCGGCGGCCCTGGAGCCCTTGTTCCAGGTGCAGCCGCCGTCGGGAAATTCATGGGAACCGGCAGCGACCCGAACCGACCGCTCCGGCGAGTTCCGTGGCGGCAGCATCCGGCGCCGGATCCCGAAGGACGCCGTGGCCATCGGCGGCGACCTGCTGGTCATGCTGGACCACGAGATCGTGCGGGTGAGCGGGATCGGCCCGGCCATCTGGGAGGCCTGCGCCAGCCCGGTGGACCTGAACCGCATCGTGGATTACGTCGCGGAGGTGCACGGCGCGCCCGAAGGTTACCGGGCCGCCGTCGTCAATGCCGTGGAGCAGCTGGTAGCGAGGACAGTCCTGGAACGCGGCGGAAACTGACCCCCGCGCACACAAAACTTGAACCTAAGGAACCATCATGAGCACAACCACCGCGTCCACGGAGGCGCCCTCCGGCCTGGACCTGGCGGACTACCTCAACATCCTGCCGGTCTACTGGAAGGCCATTGCCGCCTTCACCCTGCTGGCTACCCTGGCAGCCGCCGGCTGGACCGTCCTCCAGCCCAAGATCTACTCCTCCGACTCCAGCGGCATCGTGGTCACGCCGGGCTCGGACAACGTGAGCCTGGCCCTGGCGGGGGACAGCCTGGCCAAGGCGAAGGTCAAGAACTACGAGTCGGTGGCGAAGTCGCGCCTGGTCGCTGACCGGGTCATCGCGTCCCTTGACCTGAAAACCGGTGCGGACGCCTTGCTCGGCAGCATCAGCGTCAAGGTGCCGCTGGACACCGCCGAAATCCGGGTCACGGCGACGTCGACCGACCCGGCCACTGCCCAGCGCGTGGCCGATGCCTGGGTGAACGGCCTGGCCGCGCAGGTGGAGGCCATCGAGACCACTCCCTCCACGGATGCAGCAGGGCAGGCGGCAACAGCCAGTACGCCGAGCGCTGTCCGGGTACAGCCCCTCGGCAAGGCGGTCCTTCCCACCAGCCCCACATCACCGAACATCAAGCTCAACCTGGCCCTGGGCGCCCTCGTCGGCCTGGCCCTGGGGGTGGCTTACGCCCTGGTCCGCCGGCACCTCGACCGGCGTCTTCGCAAGGCCGCCGAAATCGAGCGCCTGTTTGGCATCCCCGTGATCGGGACGCTGCCGGTGGACCACCGCCTGGACGGGAAGAGCACCGTCCTTGACGCCGGCACCGCGGCGCAGGTGCACGACGCCGGCGGTGCCATGGCCGAGGCCCTCCGGGAACTGCGCACCAACCTGAGCTTCCTTGACGTCGACGAGCCGCCCCGGATCATCGTGGTCACCAGTTCCATGCAGGCAGAAGGAAAGTCGACGGTGACAGCCAACCTGGCGGTCACCATGGCGGCCGCCGGTGAGAACGTGGTGGTGGTCGACGGCGACCTCCGCCGCCCCACGCTGGTGGATGTTTTCAATTTGGTTCCGGGAGTGGGGGTCACCGACGTGCTCACCGGCAGCGCCCGGCTGGCGGATGTTTTGCAGCCCTGGGGTGCCCTGCCGAACCTCTCGGTCCTCGGGTCCGGCCGCATCCCGCCCAACCCCAGCGAACTGCTGGGGTCCCGGGCAATGAAGAACATGCTGGACGCACTGGCCAAGGACGCTGTCGTCCTGATCGACGCCCCGCCTCTGCTTCCCGTGACAGACGCCGCCGTGCTCTCGCGTGCGGCCGACGGTGCCATCGTGGTCATTCGGACCGGCAAGACCACCCAGGAGCAGCTGGACCAGTCCCTGGGGAACCTCGACAAGGTCAGGGGCCGCGTCCTGGGCGCCGTCCTCAACTACGTGCCCACCAAGGGAACGGACGCCTACTCGTACTACGGGACGTACACGTCTGCGGCGTCCCAGACGTCTGCCACCGGGCTCCTGCCGCCTGAGAACCCGGAGGAGTCCCCGCGGGGCTTCGAGGCAGCTCCCGCCGGGCGCCGGGTCAAGGTCTAGGTCTGTTCATGCTCGGCGAAGCCGAAGAAGCGCTGCTTGGCATTCCTGAGGGCGTCCTTTTGGGCCACGCCCTGGTGCAGCGGGTAGCAGACACGCTCGGAATCCGGTGCTTCTTCATCAAGGGACCAGCCAGCGTCGTCCACGGGCTGCGGCAGCCGAAGACATCAACTGATGTGGACGTGTTCGTTGAACCCTCCGCCCTGGAACAGCTACTGCAGGGCCTGCGGGAGCGGGGTTGGCTGGAACGTCCCGTGGATCCGGATAGCCGGACTTTCCCGAAGCACTCGGTGACGCTCCACCACCCCGAGTGGCCCTGCTGCATCGACGTCCACTTCCGCTTTCCCGGAATGGAAGAGGCGCCTGCCGACTGCTTCCACAAGATGTGGGAGAACACAGAGATCCTGGAACTTGCAGGACAAGAATTGCACGTGCCGTCGAAGCCGCTGGGAATCCTGATGCTGGCACTGCATTCCCTCCGTGCGCCCCACTTGCCCGCTTCCAGTCGGGAGCTGGAGCACCTGGAACACGCAACACGAGAGCAGTCGCACGTGTCCTCCCTCATGGACATTGCAGTAGCGACTGGTTCCCTGGCCGCCTTGCGCCCATTCCTTGAGCCACTCCTGCCGGCAGAAGTGTCGGTCACGTGGCCTGAGCCTTCTGTGGAGTGGCGAAACCGTCTCATGGTCAAAGAACCCGGCAGCGCGCAACTGATTGCCATCCTGCAGGCCCCATGGCGGGACAGACCGCAGCTGCTCTACCGGGCTGTCTTCCCACGGCCGGAGTCCTTGCTGAGCGGGAACATTTATGCCGACATGTCGCTGCTCGGCCGCGCTGCCCAGCACCGGGGCAGATGGGGAAAATTCCTCCGCGCGCTGCCACGCCTTGTGCGGGACCTTCAACGCCTCTGACGGTCCCGCCGCGGCAGCCTCATGGCCGAAAAATGGCCGGCTTTTAGTGGTAGGTGGGCCTATCGGAATAAGCAACCAATTGCCGGTTAGCCCACCAAATTTGTTAAGGTTCAGCTATGACTACGGGGAAAGCTATTACCAAAGCCGTCATTCCTGCTGCCGGATTGGGAACTCGCTTCCTGCCTGCAACCAAGGCAATGCCGAAGGAAATGTTGCCGGTGGTTGACCGCCCGGCCATCCAGTACGTGGTGGAGGAAGCGGTGGATGCGGGTCTTACCGACCTGCTGATGATCACGGGCCGCAACAAGCGCGCCCTCGAGGACCACTTTGACCGCGAACCGGGCCTGGAAGCTGCTCTTGAGGCCAAGGGGGACAAGGACAAGCTGGGCATGGTGGAGTACGCCTCCAACCTGGGCCCCATCCATTACGTCCGCCAGGGTGAAGCCAAGGGCCTGGGCCACGCGGTGCTGTGCGCTCAGCAGCACGTCGGAGATGAGCCGTTCGCGGTTCTCCTGGGTGACGACCTCATTGACGAGGCTGAGGACCTGCTGAGCAGCATGATGGAGGTTCAGCAGAAGACCGGCGGTTCGGTGATCGCGCTGATCGAAGTGGATCCGTCGCAGATCAGCGCCTATGGCTGCGCGGACATCACGGCCGTGGAAGGCGAGGACTACGTCCGCGTCAACAGCTTGGTGGAGAAGCCGGCTGTTGGCGAGGCACCCTCAAATCTTGCCGTGATCGGCCGCTACGTGCTGCACCACTCAGTGTTTGGGGTTTTGGAGAATACTGAACCGGGCCGTGGCAACGAGATCCAGCTGACGGACGCACTGCAGACCCTGGCCGCCGGTGAGGGCGAAGGCTCCGGCGTGTACGGTGTAGTCTTCAAGGGCCGCCGCTACGACACCGGCGACAAGCTGAGCTACCTCAAGGCAGTGATCACCCTCGCTTCAGAGCGTGTGGAGTTCGGCGAGGACCTGAAGACCTGGATGAAGGGCTTCGTGGGGTAGTCCGCTCTACTGACTGTGGGAGGTCCGTTGCCGGAAGGCAGCGGACCTCCTTTTTTGGAGTGCCAAAGCAGCGAGCAGAGCGCCTATGACAGCCCCTGTCGTGTTCGTCACGATATCTGACGGGCTTGCAAAGCGGTCGTGAAGAAACAAGAACTGCCCAAGTTCGATGCAGCCGGACACCAGCAGCCCGAACGCACCAATTTGCCACCAGTACTTTTTGGGAAATGCGAGTGTACTGACAATTCCCAGCGGGATAAAGAGAGCCACGTTGGCGGATGCCTCGACGAATTGGTAATTGACCCAGTTAGGGACGCCGTGGCGGTGAAGAAAATACAGGACGCTTGCGAGCTGCCCTGCCACAGGCTTATCCACGGGGCTGGGCCAGAAGGCGATCAACCCCAGTGGCACCATCATGAACGCGAGAACGAGCCGCCAGAACCGTTGTTGGTGAAGGAGCCTCAAAGCGTCCTCAGGAGGCCCGTAGAAGGGCTAGGGCGGCGGTTCCTACGGCGGAGGCGGCCAGTAGGATAACGAAAGCGTAGCGGAGCGTCTGTGGGTGGGGTAGTGGGATTGAAAAATCGAGTTCCCGCGGTGCTTTGCGCCAATGTCTCCCCATAGGTCATATAAATACCACAATGCCATAAAGGCGGAGGGTGGGTGGTTCTCCGTTACAGGAGAACCACCCACCCTCTTTGGTGCTAGGAGGTATCGCCGTTAGGCAGCAGCCTCAGCCTTGGCGCGGCGGCGAACCACCACTACAGAGGTTGCGCCGGCGGCCAGTGCGCCTGCGCCAACCAGGGTCCAGAGAACCAGACCGGAGTCGGCGCCGGTGTTGGCCAGACCGCCGGTGTTGGCCAGCGGAGCACCAGCAGCAGTGCCACCGGTGTTGGCCAGGGAAGCTGCCACGGTGACCGTGACGGGGCCGACGGTGATGCCGGAGGTGTTACCGGTAGCGGTGATGGAGTAGGTGCCTGCTTCCCCGATGGAGATGGGCAGCGAAACCGCGCCCTGTGCGTCAGCAGTCGCACCCAAAGTGGTTGCAGTGAAGACGGGAATCGCTGCGGAGACCGAGCGGCCCAGTCCTGCGCCGGTTGCTGCCGGCGGGTTGCCGGGCGTGACGTTGATGGTCAGCGATTCGCCGGCGAGGAAGCCCTGCCCACGGAAGACGAAGGTTTCACCCGGGCCAACGGTACCGTCAGAAACGGCGGCCTGCGGCGGAAGTGCCGGGTATGTTGCGGCCATGGCAGGTGCCGAGCCGATCAGTGCGATGGAGCCTGCAAGCGCGAGTGCAGCGAAAGTCTTCTTCATGCGATGTCCCCCCGGAGACGTTTAAGTTTTGAAACCCGATTCTGGGGAATGTCCCCTCTGCACGAGACCGTGTGCAGTACTACGGATAGATATCCCAATAAAGAAGGTACCATCCCGGATAGGTTGTGACCAACCTCAATCCAGTCGGTTTACATAGTGTTTACGCAGCCGTCACTGGCCTTGGTCGCAGGACGCATTTTCCGTCGGCAGGATAACGTCTTTTACATGCTGGACAGTAGGTGTGACAACCACGTTAGGTTCGGTGTGCTGAACGATTTTCCCGAAGGTGAAGTCCACAGTCTTGCTTTCGCCAGGCGCAAGCTGCTGGGCGACGACGCCTACAGGCCTGTTCGCATGGATGTAAGGAGCGAAAGGAGTCTTCTGGCCATCAACCGTGGCCGATTCTACATTTGCGTGCGCCGGGCCGTAAGCGACGATGTTGGTTTGAACAGTACCCGGTGTGATACCGAAATCGCCTCCGCCGGTCACATATGCAGGCAAGATAGACCCAGCGTTGGTGGGAGCCGTGTTGGTGCTCGTTATGCGGACGATCGTTTGTTCGTACCCGTCCGCAGGGCACGCTTTCACTAGTTGGACTGTGCGTTTGACGTAGTAGTCCATCTTGGCACCCGTTCCATCATTGAAATAGGCGCCGAACTGGGCGGCTGACACACTTGGTCCTGAAATAGCGCCGCTAAGAGCGTATTTAGAAATGACGGATTGTTGGGAGGTATCTGCGGACCACACCAGTACCCGTCCTTCTTCAGTCCCTCGTGACAAACCACTGATCAGCCCCTTGGCTTCGCCTTTCCCGCTGGACAGCGCTACAAAGATTTCTTTTGCAACGCCGGCAAAATATGCGTCCTGCATTTTAGGTTCTTTGATCTTTGCATAGACGTTGGAGAGAAGCGTCGGGACAACGTTTTCACCCGTGAGAACCGTCGGCAGACCCGAGGCCTTCACTGCTGCCAGTTCGGGTCCATTGACGGAAACCGGTCCCGTGGACTGGAGGATGTAGCTGAGGACAACCGGGTCTACGGAAATGACACCATCGACACGTTGGCCGGTTTTTCTTTCCCACATTGCCTGTGCGCTGCTCGCAGCAGTGGGAAAATCAGGGGTGAGATTCACATCTTGGAAGTACTTTCCAAGCCGTGTCGAGTAGATCTGCTGCTGTTGTGGATCTACTGGTATCACAGGGGACATGATGCCGACATCCCCTGCGCTACTCTGTGGTCCCAGGGAGAGCTTGCCTTTGTCGAGGGTGAGAACGGCCAAGGCGCCTGGAATGCCGCCCGAGGCCCGGGCCTCGGCATCATTCTGGATCATCAGGAGGTAGTTTCGTGCCCCATCAGAGCCAAGCATTGACGGGGCTATGTTTGTCGCGTCAGCAGCGACATTGAGCACATCGCTTGCCTGTTTCAACTCCGCGGTTGCTTGGTGAAGCGGGGTAACGATCTGGGGCAGTAAGTTGTCCGCCTTAATTGCATCCAACCGTTCCCAAGAGGCTCGGACCGCGTAGGCAGACGATGAAACGCTCGGCGCTGCCGCCTTGATTGGTTCAAGGTTGGCGCCTGAACCACTAGGTATCAACGATTCCCAGTTCAAGGAGTCGTAAACGCTCACCAACGGGCTCAAACCTAAAGTCGCGACGTCGTCAGCAGACCTGGCGACTTCGGAGACTGCACTAAGGTTTGGTCCCACCCAGGGAATACCTGAAGCCAAGGTCCATAAGGGATCCTCAGTATCTGCTCTTGCGGCAGATGTGTGTTCCCGAAGCGTTGAAACCGTTTCTTCGGCCAGGTTCGCCTCGGACGAAACGATTTCTTCCTTGAGCTGCGGCACCAGATCCGCGGCCGCTTCTAGGTGCGCTCTGATCGAAGTCGCTTTTAGCCCCAACCATGCAGCGCTCCCTCCCAACGCGATTCCCAAGGCCAGCATGGGCAGGCCTATGCGCAGAAAGCGAAGCCGTTTAGCTCGGTGGTCGCGTCGCGTGGAAAGGCTTGGCACTTCAGAAAAGGAGGGCCTGGTGACTATCTGGTCGTCCATTCTAGGGACGACCAAGCCCGCGGTAGGTCCACCCGGCCGCCCGCCACTTAGTTGGGTCCAGTACGTTCCGGCCATCCAGTATCTTCAGTCCAGAGACTTTGGCCGCTGTCTCGTAGGGATCAAGATCTCGATATTCACGCCACTCAGTCAGAAGCAGAAGCGCGTCCGCCCGGCGGAGCGCTTCGTCCGTTGAAGCTTCATAATGGAGTTCCGGGAATCGTCGAGCCGCGTTTCCGAGAGCTTCAGGATCAGTGACAGTCACCACCGCTCCCTGCAACTGCAATTGTGCGGCGATGCTTAGCGCTGGAGAGTCCCTGACGTCATCACTCTCAGGCTTGAATGCTGCCCCTAACACTGTTATCCGTTGACCGAGGAGTGAGCCGCCGCAAACTTCCCGGGTCAGTTCCACAACCCTGGTTCGCCGCCTCATGTTGATTGCATCGACTTCGCGCAGGAACGTGAGCGCCTGATCCGCTCCGAGTTCGCCGGCGCGGGCCATGAAGGCCCGGATGTCCTTGGGGAGACAACCTCCGCCGAACCCGATACCAGCGTTGAGAAATTTCCGACCGATCCGGTCGTCCATGCCTATTGCGTCAGCCAGGAGCGTCACATCTGCTCCGGCAGCATCACACAACTCTGCCATGGCGTTGATAAAGGAGATTTTGGTCGCGAGAAACGAATTGGCGGCCGTCTTTACGAGTTCAGCCGTGGGTAAATCTGTTATCAGACGAGGCGTGCCAGCTTCCAGCGGCACGCTGTATACGGTGTCCAGAACCTGGACGGCCTCGTGTTCTTCGGAGCCATCAGTGACGCCATATACGAGTCTGTCTGGCTGGAGAGTGTCAGAAACTGCGTGACCTTCCCGGAGGAACTCCGGGTTCCAAACTAAATGTGCATCTGGTACGGCCTCTTGCACAACGCCCGCCAATCGATTGGCGGTTCCAACAGGAACAGTTGATTTCCCGACGACGACGTCGGTTGGAGAAAGGTAGGGGATGAGTGCTGCCGTGGCAGCATCGACAAAGGTCAGGTCGGCCGCATTCTCGCCCTTCTTCTGCGGTGTCCCCACGCAGATAAAGTGAACCGCGCTCCCCTGAGCGGACGCCATGTCCGTGGTAAATGACAGACGGCCAGTTGCTTGGACTTCTTTGAGCAGTTCGTCCAATCCGGGCTCAAAGAAGGGGGCGCGTGCGGCAGCCAGCTCCGAAATCTTTCGTTCATCCACGTCGATGCCGACTACCTCGTGTCCAAGCTTGGCCATGCACGCCGCATGGACCGCTCCGAGGTATCCGCAGCCGATTACAGAAATACGCATTTAGTTCTTCCCCTACCAGACGGCACTAGCCGCCCTACACCTGAGAGAGTTACTCACCCTCTATTTAGACCGCACCTGTGCTTGCAAAGACTGCTTTGAATGTTTTCAGGAGAATCATGATGTCACCCATCAACGACCAGTTCTCAACATAGTAAAGATCAAGCCGAATGCTCTCTTCCCAACTCAGATTTGAACGCCCGCTGACTTGCCAAAGGCCGCTCATGCCGGGGCTCACGTACAGGCGCCGATGTGCGGCATCGTCATAGAGGGCGACCTCGCCTTCTCTCTGAGGGCGTGGGCCGACCAGACTCATGCTCCCGCCCAGAACATTCAGCAACTGAGGGAGCTCGTCCAGCGAGAATTTGCGAAGCACGCGACCTAGGGGCGTAATGCGAGGATCGTTTTCAACTTTAAACAGTGGAGTACCCGCAGATCCTTGGGCCCGCAGGAGTGCCTGCAGCTGAGCGTCCGCATCAACCTTCATGGACCGGAACTTCAACATGCTGAATGTCGTGCCCCGTAGACCAATGCGCTCTTGGCGGTAGAAAACTGGGCCCCCGTCGGTGAGCTTTACCAAAATCGCCAGTAATAAGAAGACAGGCGAAAGCATGGCCACCAGCATGCCAGCCACAACCAAATCGAAGGAGCGCTTTGCCACCTTCTTTCCGCCCGTGAGTTTTGGAGTGGATACGTGGATAAGCGGAAGACCGGCTACAGGCTGTGTATGGATCCTTGGTCCAGCAACATCGGTTAGAGCGGGCGCGAGGATCATTCCGATGTCTCGGGCTGCTAACTCCCATCCCAAACGGCGAAGGTCCTTTGGGTGAATGTTCACGCCGGCCGAAATGGCCACCGCGTCGACGTCGGCTTTGAGAATGGACTCCATTATCGAATCAAAGTCCGTTTCCACGCCCGTCACCGGTACTCCGACAACAGCGAAGTCTGCAGCCGCAGCCGCCCCCGGCATGTGAGCGGCAACTGGACGGTAGCCCGCCGCTGGAACACTCAGAAGCGAACGGACAAGGTGCGCAGCCGAATATACGCCTCCGATTATGAGTACTCGTGCGCTGCTCACTCCGCGTCTCCGCTCCAGGGTCAAGTGCTGCCGGACAAGCCAGCGACCGACCAGCAGCCCGAATGCTCCTGCAGGGAAAGCTAGACCAACGTAGCCTCTGGCAGTATCGATGCGCAGGGCGTACGAAACCACCGCGACAGCACCGAACAACCATACGGAGCTCGCGATTACTCGCTTATATTCTTCCGTTCCTGAGCCCAGAACGCGGGGGTCCCTGGAGCCCCAAAGCTCAAGCATCAACCACCAGCTTGCAACAAGGGCGACTGAGAGAATGACGTAGTCGGTGTCCTTCGCATGACTGTCGCTGATATCGGAAAAGCCGAATCGAATACCGAAAGCCCCGGCCACCGCCCAGATGACCACACCAGCGTCCACCAATCGGAGGCGCGATGTATATCGCCGCCGCCAGCGTTTAGATACGGTTGTCTGGCCGTTCTCCGTTAGAAAAGAAGTGCCCACGTAATAACCCCCACCTTATGACCCTAACCTCGAAGGTGCTGGCTGTTAGCCCGATACCACGCGACGGTTTGACGGATTCCTTCACTCAGGGGAATGCTGGCTGTCCATCCCGCCTTGGCAAGAAGCGAAACATCAAGAAGTTTTTGAGGTGTTCCATCGGGCTTGCTTGTATCCCAGGTCATGTCACCCTGGTAGCCAACGGCGTCCGCTACCAGTGTGGCAAGTTCCTTGATCGTCACGTCTGACCCGGTTCCGACGTTGACCTGGGAGGGCCCGTCGTAGTTTTCAAGGAGATGAAGGCATGCTGCGGCCATGTCGTCGACGTGAAGGAACTCGCGTCTGGGTGTACCTGTGCCCCAGTTCTCGACTGATCGGGCACCGGCCTGGACGGCCTCGTCATACCGCCGGATTAGTGCGGGAAGTACGTGCGAACCTTTGGGGGAGAAGTTGTCCCCAGGTCCATACAAGTTAGTGGGCATCGCGGAGATCCACGGAAGCCCGTACTGCCGGCGGACTGCCTGAACCTGCATAATTCCAGCAATTTTCGCAATTGCGTACGCATCATTTGTCGGCTCGAGGTGCCCAGTGAGCAAGGAATCTTCTCTGATGGGCTGTTCCGCATATTTCGGGTAGATACACGAGGACCCAAGAAAGAGGAGCCGCTCAACGCTGTGCTCGCGCGCAGCGTCAAGGACGTTGACCTGTATCTGGAGATTTTCTGTGAGAAAGTCGACCGGGTACGTGTTGTTGGCGAGAATCCCTCCGACCTTAGCGGCGGCCAGAACAACATAGCGCGGCTTCATCCGGGCAAAATAGCTAAAAACGGCGTCCCGGTTCTTTAGATCCAGTTCAGATGAAGTTTGACCGATCAGATTTTGGAACCCCTCATTTTCGAGGTTCCGCCAGATCGCTGAACCGACCAAGCCACGATGCCCTGCAACATAGAAAGGCGCCGTCCTATCAAGAGGCCCCACTGAGTAGTCCACCGAACTGCTCATTTCCAACTTGCCAGATCTACGCTGTCGATCCAGTGGTTTCCGGCATGTTTGAGAGCTTCCATGTCTGCATCAACCATTATTCGGGCCAACTCGGGGGTATGGACCGAAGCTTTCCACCCCAGCTTTTCTTGTGCCTTGGATGCGTCCCCAACAAGGGCATCCACCTCGGTGGGGCGCAGGTACCGCTCGTCAAACCTGACGTGATTTTCCCAGTTGAGACCTGCATGTTCGAAGGCGATCTGCAAAAAGTCGCGGACCGTGTAGTTCCCACCTGTTGCGAGAACGAAGTCATCTGGCTCGTCGGCTTGCAGCATGCGCCACATGCCCTCGACGTATTCAGCGGCATATCCCCAGTCGCGCACGGCATCCAGGTTGCCCATGTAAAGGAGATCCTGCTTGCCAGCCTTGATGGCGGCCACAGCGCGAGTGATCTTTCGAGTAACAAACGTCTCGCCTCTGCGAGGGGACTCGTGGTTGAACAGAATTCCATTCACCGCGAACATTCCGTAGGCCTCGCGGTAGTTTTTCGTGATCCAGTAGCTGTAAACCTTGGCGGCGCCATACGGGGACCGAGGGTAGAACGGAGTCTCTTCGTTCTGTGGGGGAGGCGTTGCCCCAAACATTTCTGAGGACGAGGCCTGATAGAACTTGGTTTCGATCCCCGACATCCGGACCGCTTCTAGCAGCCGTATTGTCCCAACACCAGTGGTATCACCTGTGTGCTCGGGCTCATCAAAGGAGACCCTAACGTGTGACTGAGCCGCCAAGTTGTACACCTCGTGCGGCCGAATATCCGCCAAGAGAGTAACCAGCCGGGCGCCGTCGGACAGGTCCCCGTAGTGCAGAAAGAGCTTTGCCTGCGGATCGTGCGGATCGACGTAGAGATGGTCAATCCGGGCCGTGTTGAATGTAGAGGCCCTGCGAATGAGGCCGTGTACTTCATAGCCTTTACTGAGTAGGAGTTCGGCCAAGTATGATCCATCTTGTCCGGTGATTCCGGTAATAAGCGCGCGCTTAGTCATGTTGCCCCCCGTGGTGCGAAAGAAAATAAAAAGTCGCACCGCCTAGCGGCCGCGCGACAACGCCAGACTCGTGATGAGATCATCATAGCGGCCGACCGCGAATGTTTCTGACAATGTCTTTTCGCGGAAGATGCGGCCTTGCTTACCTAGGCTACTCGCGAAATCAGCGTTTTCCCCCAAGGATTCCGCTGCCGTAACGAGGGCTGCGGGGTCGCCGGCGTCGACCCGGATACCTGCACCGGAGTTGCCGATTTCTTCGGCTGTGACCGAACCTTCATCGGTGGCCGCTAAAACCGGTCGCCCAGATGTGAAATAGGAAGTCAGCTTGCTAGGAACGGACATGTCCCGAACGCCAGGGAGCTCGTTGACCAGAAGAACATCGGCTGCCTCAAGTGCTGCCTGAAAGTCCGCTTGAGGCAGTGCATCCACGAACTCAATTTGTTTCAGTCCCTTGGCGGAAGTCTCCAGCGTTGTCCGCTGATTTCCGTCGCCCATAAGCACGAACTTGACGCGGCTCCCCGTGCTCTCAGCCAAACGAGCAGCTTCCACGACGTTGCCCAGGCCCTGCTTCTTTCCGATGTTGCCAGAGTGGAGAGCAACGATGTCCGTTGCATTCCAACCCAACTTTTGGCGGACAGCCTCACGGTCGACTGGCCTGCTCGGAGGCAGATGTGTCCAATTGCGGACTACATGAACTGAGTCCGGCTGTACCTGGAGGCCCTCGCTGATGTAGCGAGCGAACCTGTCGTGAATCGCCACGACGGCGTCAACGGATCCCAAGACCTTCCGCTCAACCAGCGCCATCGCTCTGGAGACAAACCCGGGCTTGCCGCCCGTTTCGACAATGCCCCGACTGTATATGTCCTGGACCCAGATAATCGTTCCCTTTTGCCTACCCAGCAATCGGGCACGGAGCAGCGCAAGACCACTCGAGAAAAGTGCCGGACTCACCAGTACGACTACATCCGGCTTGTGCCAGTTCGTTGCCAGTACCCGAACGCCAAAGCTGAACTCCATGTGGAGACGACCCAGGGTTGATGGATGCTGCGGCACAAAATGACGAAGCCGCTTGACGCTGACTCCGTTCAATGACTGCTTTATGGACCACCCCCTATAACCTGAATGCACAGACCACTCCGGGTAGTGGGGGTACCCGGTCACCACGGTCACATCGTGACCTCTCTGGGAGAGACCTTCGGCGAGACTGGTGGTGTAAGGGGCGTTGCCCGAGGGTTCTGGCGCATAATGCAGCCCGATGATCGTGATCTTGAGTTTTGAGTGATTCACGAGTGCAACAATAGTGGCCGGGCCGGTGGCAGCGAATATGAGGGGGAAATATGGATCATGGTCAGAACGTAAGGGGGACGGCGGACCGTAGTGTCCCCGTCGTCGACCTATCGCTGGCTCCTGGTGAACGACAAGCATGGGATCGACCGCGACCGATCGTCTACCTGTGGGCTCTGACGGAGATATTAATCGTCACAAACCCGTTGCAGATTAGTTCCGGACTGCGAGTGAAAGCACTTCGTGCCTTTGGCGCCGAGATTGGTGAGAATGTCATATTTCGGCCGCGCACCCGCGTTAAGTTTCCGTGGAAGCTCCACGTTGGAGATCGCTGCTGGATCGGAGAGGGCGTTTGGTTCCACAATCAAGATGACATCTATGTAGAAAATGACGTCGTTATTTCACAAGAGTCCTTTCTGACCACCGGTAGTCATGCGGTTCGTAGAGACATGGCATTGATTACTAAACCGATCCATGTGCGGTCCGGGGCATGGCTGACCACAAGATGCATCGTCTTAGGCGGTTCGACTATCGGAGTTTCCGCCGTGGTTTCTCCAGGAACTGTCGTTAAGGCGGGACAGAATGTCCCGGACGGAGCCATTCTTGCAACTCCCGATGCCACTGTTGTCGGAAAGCGTTTCTCTGTCGACGGCCAAGGATATTAGAGAGATCCCCAGACTATGAGCGCTGAATCAGCACCCGTCCCTTACGTCCTGTACTTGGCGGTATTGCCAAAGTACCGAACTGAATGTATGCGTATCTTGTCCGACAGGCTCGGAGACACATTGCGCCTATTTGTTAGTCCCGCACATCTTGACAACTCCGTGCGTACCGGGATTCCTGAATCGATGTACACGACTGTGGCAATCAAAAGAATTCTTGGGAACCGTGCCTTTGTGCAGACGGGTCACTGGCGCACCGCACTCGCTGCCGGCACAACCATTCTGGACCTCAACCCGCGGAGCGTGAGTGCATGGTCAATTCTGCTCAGCCGGCGATTCCTAAGGCGGCGTACATTAGTGTGGGGACATATCCACCCGCAGGCCGGTCCATCTTCGTCCACGGCGTTCCTTCGCCGTGGTATGCGTAAGCTCGCAGACGGGACTATCTCATACACTTATCGTGATGCTGAAAAGGCTGTAAACGACATTCCGGGAAGCACTGTATGGGTAGCACCTAATTCTCTGTACCGGGCGGAAGACATTAAGCCCGCAGAGGGATGGGACCAGAACTCTGTCATTTATGTAGGTAGGTTCGCGCCAACAAAGAAGGTCCGGCTTCTCGTCGAGGCTTTTGCCATTGCCGTGCGTAGTGAACCCGAAATCAGGCTGACTCTGATTGGTGGCGGTGAGGAACTTACACTCCTGAAAGAAATGGTCGCCAGGCTTGGTATATCGGAGCAAGTCACTTTTCCTGGCTGGATTGACGACCTCAGTTCCCTGCGAGAGTACTACTCTAGGGCATTCTGTTCAGCTTCTCCGGGCTTCGCTGGTCTTGGTCTGACGCAAAGCCTGGGATTTGGCGTGCCGATGCTGGTTGCCGACAATGAGCCCCACTCGCCTGAGATTGAACTTGAAGCTTCTGGGGGAGTGGCGTACTTCCAGTCCGATACGCCAGACTCTCTAGCCCAGGCGATTCTTTCCGCATGGGAGAAGCGCGCACTAACCCCACAGACTCAGTTGTCTGAGTATGTCGAAAGTAGCTACTCCGCGGAAGCTATGGCAAACGGCTTGCAAGATGCGCTTCAGGGTGGCCCAACAAATAATGCGAAAGGCTCGAATGGACAACGCAAGTAGGTCAGTTCTTCCTGGGTTCATACGTGGCGCCGCCCGCGCAGTCCTGCGAACACTTTGTGTACACGGCAAAGTGCAATTTGAAGACGATTTCAGAGTCGGCCGCGGGGCGATTATCGGTTCGACCCACGGGCTGAGAATTGGGCGAGGGGTCTCAATCGGTCCTCGCAGCGTTGTGCAGGTGAATGGGGAAATCGGCGATTTCGCCCTTATAGGCATGCATGTCCAGATAATAGGGCGAGAAGACCACGAGATAGCCGAGGTTGGTGTGCCCATGGCGCATTCAACTTGGGTTGGTGAGCGTGACGCGCGGGAGCGAGACCGAGTCAGGATAGGGCGGGACGTTTGGGTGGGTGCCTCTAGCATTATTTTGGGTGGTGTTTCTATCGGTGAAGGATCTGTGATCGGAGCAGGTTCGGTCGTCACGAAAGACGTCCCGGCCTACTCGATTGTTGTTGGCAATCCTGCCCGAGTGATTGCCATGCGATTTGCAACAGAAGCCGAGCGCGAAATGCACAGCCAGGTTCTCCGGGAAAGGGCGAGTCAGGCGTAGGCGTCCATTTCGGTTGTTCAACCCTACGATTCGCGTCCGTCTACTCATGGCCATTCGGCCGCATCCAGCCGGGCCGATCTGAGGCAACACATCGGCAGAGTATGGGCTCTTGAGGTGGGCCTGATTGGTCCAAGGCACGATGCGTGGTTCTGCCGGCTAGGGAGCCTGCTGGAGTGCCTGTTTAGGTCACATGATCTGCCACTCTCGCCGGAATCCGGATTGGCAGGGCACTGCTCACGAGCACTCGTGAGTCTTTGGAACAGTAATGGAATTCGGCTAGAGCATGACAACAAGTGATAGGGCTGCCTGAGCTTTCGAGCTAAGGAGAGGGGCGCAATTTGGGCGCGGCCTTGCTAAAGCCGTAGCGGACAAAGCATAAAGTCTAAACATCGACTTACTAACGGCCACGTACTCCTCGACTATGTCGGCCGATAACGATGAGACTGCGACGACGCGACACGACGATGGTTACCAGCAACAGAATCAATATAATGGTCTGCAGGATAGCGAATGCTAGAGCCGCCCCTACTGATCCCATCGCCCAAGTCAGCAGGGCGACAAGCATCAGTTGTATCCCGACTGCAGAAGTTGTGATGAAAGAGACGGCCCGTTCATTGCCAAGAGCCTGCAAGAAGGCTGCTAGAGGTTGGTTGAGGACGGCACCGATTGTGCCGAAAGCCAAAATTCTAAGAACCGCCGCAGAATCTGCGAAGTCACTTCCTACCAAGACTGCGACAAGCGGCTCTGAGAAAACAGCAACCCCTACGCATAAAAGTACGGCTCCGCCAATGAGCACCGAACTACGTTTAAGGAGTGGCCAGGCAGTGCGCCAGCTGCCCATTTTGGCAACAAGTGGGGCTGTGGAGGTCGTGAAGGCCGCTGCCAGCAGACTCATTGGCTGAGTCCAGCGGTTGACTGCCCCGTAGACGCCAGCGACGGACGGGCCGCCGACGAGACTCATGATCGTAAGGTCTAGGGATTGTGCACTTACAGCCGCAGATGAAACCCCGTAGTGCTTTGCATTGCTCCAGGGATTTACCGATACGGACCAACTGAGATTGGGTTTGAGGTCGCGTGCCAAGATCCACCGGGCCACGGAAGCAGACACGACCGGACCGGCCGTCATAGCCACCCAAAGCGTGTGCTGAGGGCTGAAATCAACGAGGTGAAGTGCCAGGAAGAAACATGCCACTGTCAGGCGGTCAACTAACGTGGCGGCTGCAAGTAGATCTGTACGACCACGGGCGCGAAGCGGGACGACAAAGCTTTGCCCTAAGAGTTGAGAAAAGGCAATCGGGCCAGCCACCCAGAGAAAAGAATCACGCGCAAACGCAAATAATGTGACGGCCCATAAAATCAAGCCGGCGGTTCCAATTAGGAGCTTGCCGCTCAGTCTTGAACCGAAGCCGTTCAGGTCCATTCGCAGAGCCGCCATTTCGCGAACGCTGAGAGAGTTTGACCCAAAATCTATGAGTCCGGCAAGAGTCGCACCAAGTCCTACGGCGGCGACGAGTGGACCAAATATTTCTGGACCCATGGATCTAGCGCTCAAGATGTAGACAACCGCGACTATAACTTGGCCTGCCGCGGTACTGGACGCCAGCAAGAGGGTCTGAAGAAGTAGCGGCAGATGTTTACGGTTGCGGTGTTGAACAGGTGCCTTCACGTACGGCGATTCAACGCTACGCACGTGGCATTAGTGCTTCTACGAACATCTCCTTGTTGGCGGACAACTTGGGTTCACCGCGTCCACTGGTGAGAGCACGTTTCATCGCTGACTTTAACTCAGAGGTTTTCAACGGAGTCCACTCGGCCATATCGCCGAGCGATCTAATGTCGTGCCGAAGACTGTTTGCTCCGGCGGCAAGAATCCTTGTACCGGCGCATGCCGCCTTGCCAAGAAGCCCGCTGGGACCCTCGTTAGAGTGAGCTAATACTAGACAGTTGCTCGCGGCTACGGCGGCGTCAAGTTCAGTATTACTGAGTGTCCGATCGATCACTACGAACTCTATACCTGCAGCTTCACATTTAGTTCGGAAGTTCAGCAAGTCTGACTTCAATTCTCCATCAACGCTTCCAGCGATCAGCAGTCCAAGAGGTCCAGCGGCGTAGTCAGTTTTGGAGAGGGTGGCAAGACTTTCGACCACCAACGGAACATTTTTCCGTTCGGTTACTGCACCAAGTACAGCAAACCAGTAAGTGCCTGAGGATAGTCCCCATGCACTGCGGACATCCGCCACGTCTAGGTATGTACATTCCAGTTCAACTGGGTCCTTCGCTACGCGGAATAGCGACCTACCCTCCCAGGTGGCTGATTTGAGGACAGACACCTCCACATTTCGAACCGATGATGCTCGGTACATCAAGGTGTGCTTGGCGGTTGTCTTCAACCATGTGATGGGACTCAATGCGCGTCCTTGCGCCTTTTCCCTCATGATGAGGATCGAAAGAGTCCCGGAACCCCGCCAACTGCCGGTGCTGGCAACTTGCCTTGCCAATATGTCTGCGTCCGTAACGATCGTGCGAGTGACCCCGAATTCTAAACTCAGTCGTTCGAGTTCGCGGAGCCCGAAGTCTTCGATAGTGCTGAGCCTGAAGTTGTCGGACAGGTCATTTAGGTGGATTTGGTATTCAGCTGATTCCGACGCTCCCGACGGGAGACCTATATGGACTTCAGCTCCTCTGCTCAGAGCTTCTGTCAACAAGAGTCGAACATACGCCAAGCGGTGCCCGGAAACTCGCGGTTCGGCCAGGAGTAGCCGCGAAACTGCGCCCATTAGCGGCTCAAATCGTTTCTGGGGAAGCGCGTTGCCGGCGCATCTTCGTAATCGTAGAGAGTGGAGTCAAAATCAGTTTGAACTCTCCGACCTTGTGCGCTTCCCTGGCTATTCGTATCTGACCCGCCTGTAGAGACTGCGCTTGTCGCACCGCGGCGATCGCTTTCGTCGCTGGTGTAATAACCATATGCGTAAGCGTCGGGTCCCTTGGCTGGCAAACGGTTGAGTACAAGCCCAAGAATACGGGCGCCAACCAACTCCAACGATCCGAGAGATTTCTGAACGTCCTGAGTCTTAGTTCGCTGTGAGCCAACCACGAGTACAACCCCACCAACACTTTGTGACAGGACCGCGGCGTCGGTCACGGGAAGCAACGGCGGGGCATCGATTACAACGATGTCAAACGACTGCTCGAGTTCGGCAACGAGGTTCTTCATGCCTTCCGAACCCAGCAGCTCGCTCGGATTAGGCGGGATTCTGCCCGAGGTAAGAACGAAAAGATTATCTTCCCCCCAGGGCTGCAGAAGGTCCACAACTTCAGCTTGTCCAATCAGCGCCGTGGTTAATCCAGCGTTCCGATCAAGGCCAAGATACTCATTAACCATTGGCCTACGAAGGTCTGCGTCGATCAAACATACGGCTTGCCCAGCCTGGGCAAGCGTGATCGCCAGGTTAGTTGCCGTGGTGCTCTTTCCTTCGCCGGGAAGAGACGAAGTTACAAGAACGGAGGTTGCCGTCCCCGAAGCGTTGGCGAAGTGCAAGTTGGTCCGCAACTGTCGGAAAGACTCAGCCCGCGGAGAGTGGGTATGGCGTTTGGCCAGCAAGGGCTCCTTAGCTGCCACAGGGTCGAAGGCAATTCCTCCAAGTATCGGCAGGTCGGTAACTTTCCTCAGCTCAGCTTCTCCCCGAATTCGGTTGTCAAGGTTAGACCTGAGGAATGCTGCAGCGCATCCTGTAATCAGACCGAGCGCAAGACCCAATAACAGATTGAGTTTGGTGTTCGGGGCCGATGGCGCGATCGGGACGGAGGCCGGAGTAATAACCGAAAGACTAATGGGGGAGGATCCACCCGATTTTGGACGCTCGAGAGTGTCTACAGCTTTGATAAGACTGTCCGCGACGGCTTGTGCTATAGCCGACGCTCGTACTGGTGAAACGTCATCTACCGAGATTGTGATCAAGACAGTATTCAGATCCGCTGTTGCCTTGACCTTCTCCGCCAGCGCCTCGGGCCTGACATCAAGCCCTAGAGCGTCGATTACAGGTTGAAGGACAACGGGTGTGTCGACTGTTTTCACGTACGACTGAACTCTGGCTTGGCTGAACGTATTGCCCTGTTGAAGCTCTTGAGCTGATCCTGAATTCTGGATGGCAACAAAAAGTTGAGTGTCCGCGGTATAGGTCGGCTTGATCAACATCGATATGCCGCCACCCACGAACAAACCCAAGAAGATTGTTGCCGCGATTGTCAACCAATTGCGACGAAAGATGCGCCAGTAGTCACGTATATCCAACTGGTGGCCCCCTAGTTCAATTTTTGGAGACCTGCCGTCCGGCCAGCCACCAGTACGGCAATATCAGTGCGGTGATGCAATCATACCTGCTGCCGTTCACTGCCTGACGCTGACGTCGTCGCACCTTTGGTAGTCGTGGTGATTGTTGCCAGGCTCGCCCTGACCCGTGACCGTTCCTCTAAGGCGTCTGCTGGCGATCCGCCAACGTGTGGTCGAGGCGTGGACGTCACACAAGCGAGTCGGTTAAGAGACTCGAACGCTCCCAGTTCCGATAGCTCGACGTTAACCTGAGTTGAGCATTTTGGCCGCAGGGCCACGGAGTGTGGAAGGTGGCATGATTCGCTCTCGTTCCCCGCAACGGACCAAAGAGGTGAGTACAATCGGTCACCAAGACGAACCCACACTGCTTGCCGGAGGTACGGAGTAACAATGTCGGAATGGCTCGAAGTCGGCACGGACAATTATGTACTTGTCACTGAAGGATCCTTGCTGAACACCGGCCTGATTGTCGGCTCCGAACGCGCCATGGTCATCGATACTGGGTGCGGGCCTCGCCAAGGGCGCGAGGTCCTGGAAGCGGTCAGGGAAAAGACTGACCTTCCCCTCGTGGTCGCCAACACGCACGCTCATTACGACCACTTCTTTGGCAACGCTGTCTTTGCCGAGGCCGGCGTCACAGAGTTCTGGGCCCACGAAAACTGTGCCACTGAAATCGATCAACGCGGCGACGTTCAGCGCCGCCACGTTGGAACCGTTGAGCCTGAGATGGCCACCGGCGAAGGCGATAGCGTCGAGCTTGTGGTCCCCAACGCTATTGTCAAGGACCAGCCCGTCCTGGTGGATCTTGGCGGACTTACGGCGACACTGTTCTACTTGGGACGGGGCCACACCGATGGAGACCTGCTGGTAGGCACGCCCAGTACGCTCTTTGTGGGCGATCTTGTGGAACAAGGTGCCCACCCGTCCTTCGAGGACTCTTACCCCGAGGAATGGGCTGATGCCCTCAGGCACATATCGGCCCTCCGGCACCGCTACGAGTTCCTGATCCCGGGGCACGGAAAGCCTTGCAGCGACCAATTCGTCAAAACAATGGCCAACACCATGACTACGGCCGTCCGCCAGGCCCGCCAGTCCATTCGCGACACCCCCAGCGACGCCACGAAGGCTATTCCCGTCCTCCCGTATGGCCCTGAGCAGTCCCGGTGGTTTATTAGGCGTCTACAGGAAACGCACGGGGAAGCTAGCCGTGAGTCCTCAAGCATGTAACTAGCGGCACGCATCTCATCGAATAGACAGTTGTTCGAGTGGAGGCTTCATCGGCACTAATTCGCTCCTTGGGTCCAAGTCGCTCGGACGTAAAGTGATTTGTTTGCCCGGTAGAATCAGCCCCATGGGGGTTCCATTCTTAACCAGTCATCGTCTCGCCGACTCCGGTTGGGCGGTTGGCGTTGCCGCCCTTACGGTCGTCGTCGTGACGGCAACCACGCTCATGCCGTCGGCTCTTCTAGCTATTCCAGCCGCATTGGTTGTGTACGGGATGACGAAGGCATGGTTCCGCTTGATGTTCTTCGTCGTAGGCGCCTTCTTCGTGTTTCAAAGCGGTGACGGCCTCAGCGTCACAAAGCTTGGGTACTTGGCCGGCGTAGTCTTGGCTGCGGTTTTAGCGGCACACAACATCGCCCGAGGGGCTGATCGGAGCTACCGAAGGCGCGTCAAACCGGCTTTGACGGGAGCTTCGCTCGTAGCCCTCTGGGTGCTTGTACCGTCGCTGGTGCAGAGCGTGATTCTGAACAATGTTCCACTTAGCATGTGGGCGCGTGATGGTCTCACATATCTTCTTATAAGTGCTGGAGTAGTTATAGGCCTCGACGCGGCGGGGCAGGTTTCGCTCCGCTGGGCGAGGGCGATTACTCTCGGTGTGGGACTACTCGCCGCCTATGGCTTCGCCACGGAATGGATCCAGAGGCGCGGACTGGTTGAAGGAGTCAGTGCGACCACATCCGCCCAGGGCGGCCTCCTCGGCTCGTTGGCTGCCCTCACCTTGCCTCTCACTATGTGCTTGGCGCTTGGCCTAGCGCAGTCGCGTATCCGGTGGGGCTGGCTCCTGCTCGCTCCAGTCTTCCTTTTGGCAGTGCTTGTGACAGGTACGCGCACGGGGGTTGTCCTTGCCGTTGCCATCGTCGGAGTCATTGGTCTCAGAGCCAACAAACGTGTGCCGATTGGTCGAGCGGTCATGGGTGGTGTGCTAGGGGTTGGAGCTTTGGCTCTGACCCTTCCGCTTGCGGGCGCAGCATTCTCATCTGAGCGGTTCGTCCAGCAACGCATTGACCAGATGGCCCGCGTGCTTGAAAGTGGCTTCGCAACTGACGCGTCTGGAGTTATTCGGGAGCGCGCGACACAATACTGCCTCCAAATCTTCAACGCTCACCCGCTGATGGGACAGGGCTTGGGACTTTACTTTCCCAACCCCAACCCGGGGGGTGCCGCTATGAATTTCTCGCTCGACTCATGGGCGGTCCTTCCCGCTAAGTTTGGCATAATCGGAACGGCCGTTATCAGCATCGGCATTTTGATGATCTTCCACGCCTTTATTCGCCGTGGTGACGGACTCAGCCTGTACGAAAACACCGCTGTGAGCGGGGCCTTGATCACTCTCTTGGCATTGATTCCTTTCGGCACTAGCCCTGAAGATAAAGGTTTCGCCGTCGTAGTTGCCCTGTCTGCTTTGCTTGTTTCAGCGGCGGCAAGGGCAAGTCAGGAGGGTGATGAGGTGGAGGAAGCTGCCCCGCAAAGGGCCTTGGCAGCTAGCATCAGGTCCCAAGGTCTACTGCCTGGCCGTCGCTAAAATGGATTGCATGCCCGAGAGTATCGACGGATTTTCGCATTCGGACGGCTCGTCAGCATTCGCGGTTTAGCGAGAAATTGCCAGGCCCGCCATTCCATCCGCGACACCCCCAACGACGCCACCAAGGCCATTCCCGTCCTGCCGTACGGCCCCGAGCAGTCCCGGTGGTTCATCAAACGGCTCCAAGAGAACTGGCGGAACACCCAGGACGCCTCGTAACAAACGCCAGTTGTCAGGGAATCTTGAGCTTTGCTCCCTATGGTCAGCGCATGAGCAGGCACGGGGGAAGTTACGGCGTTCGCTACTCGAGGCAGGTGCACGGCAGCGCAGGCTGCGGTTCATCTCGTATGTGGCACTGGCCGCGTTGGCGGTGGCCACCATCGGCGTGGTGCTGATGGCCGTGGAACGCTAACGTCGCTCCACGGGCGCTGTGCCAAAAAACAGTCTTGACCTGCACAAACACCCATTCTTGAGTCAACCTTGAGTGTGCACCGCAGGGTAAACTGAGTTCGCCCCGCCAAGGTGGAGGCATGCTCTCATGTCTCCGGGCAGGGAGCGTTGTTCTCACCTGCGCCCTGCTTGCCGCCGTCCCGTTCCAGCCCGCCTCCGCCGCGGCCGCCGCGCCCGCCGCGGTACCTGTGGACAGCGGGGGTGTCACAGGTCCGCGGCGAACTGTGAAAGTGGCTTGGCTGCCGTGTCCAGGTTCACTCCGAACAAGGTGCCCTGCGCCGGCACCAGGCCGGCGCGGTCCGGCGCCGCGCAGGTGCCCTGCCCCGCCGTCGGGCTTTGTCCGGCTGCGGGGCCCTGGCCTGCTGCCATGCTCTGGTCCGAGGCCGGGCTGGTGCGGTCCCGCTGGGCCAGTCCGTTGGAGATGCTGGCCACCCCGAACCCCACGGCCAGCACCGCAGCCGCCACGGGAAGCGCCCAGGACTTGACCCGGTCCGCAACCTCGTCGCGGCGGGACACGGAATTGTCCGTGGATTTGTCTTCAGCGGAACACCTGTGGCCTGCGGTTTTGTTTCCCATCCTAGACTTCGGAACCAGGCCGCCGAGGGTTAGGTGGGAGGGCGGCTTCTTGAGGAAACCTTGAGTCTTTGACGCAATTTGTCAATTTCGTTGACTCGTGATTAGGTCATTGCGATGGGGATCACCATGATCGACGGAGGCTGTTGTGGCTTTTTCTGAGTACGCCCTGGCGCTTTGCGCTCTTCTGGGCACCCTGCTGGTTCCCTTTGTTGTCCTGTATCAGATGCTGCGGCTCAAGCGCCGCGCTCTCCGGATCCCCCTCCGGCCCGTAACCCGAGGTAACCAGCGCTGATCATGCCCTATGTCGACATCAACCCCCACAAAGGCCGCCCCAAGTGGGTGGGCTACGCCGTTCTGACCGTCCTTCTGGTCCTCACTGTCGCCGTAGTAGCCGCCGCCCTCACGCACCACTAAGTAGACAGCCTGGCTGGGCAACCCGGTTCCAGCGCCTAGACTTACTGTCTGAACCAAGTGCCGCAGAACCGTTTGCCGAGCGTCCGGGGGGACAGACATGCCAGAACCGGCGGATCAGAATGCAGGCGCCTCAGCAGAAGATGCAGGGCAGCCGCAACTGCGCCGACGCCGCGACCTTCGTCGTGCCGACGGCTCAGTGGACGATGCCTGGACAGGAACCATGCCAGCAGTAACCCCTGACACGAACAGCCAGTCTGACATCGGAGCGCCAGTTACCCGCCGCACGTCCTGGGCGGAGGCGGCTGCCGCAGCCGACGCGACCAAGCCGTCCCGCGCGCCGGCCCCGGCGCAACCCGCTAGGCAACCTGGCTTCGGTCCGGCCCTGGACTCTGATGCTTCCGTGCCAGCCTCCGGGACTGGACAAGTTGCCGGCACCGATACCGCACCGCCGTCGGACGCTTCCGCACAGGCGCCGTCCTTCCGCCGCAGCCGCCCCACCGTGGCCGAGGCGATCTCCGAAAGCCCCATGCCGGACTTCATCAGCTCGCCCGGACTGTTCGTCAAGGAACAGAAGCCCCGTCCGGTGGGCGGCTTCCGGGGCGCGCTGTACAACCTGACCGGCGGCGCGTGGAACCTGGGGCCCGGGCCCAAGCAGCGCCAGGAGGACGAGCTCGCCCGCCGCATCTCGCGGCAGCTCCAGGGAAGCTACAACACTGCCATCCTGAGCCTCAAGGGCGGTATCGGCAAGACCTCCACCACGGTGGGTGTCGGCCTGACCCTGGCCGAATACCGTGGCGATGCGCCGTGCGCCATCGACGCGAACCCCGACTCGGGGGACCTGGTGGAGCGCGCCCTGGGCGAGGGCATCTACCAGCAGGCCAGCCCGCGGACCATCACGGACCTGCTGGAGAATATCGACTCCATCGACTCCCTGACCTCGCTGGCCCGGTACATGCACCACGCGGGCCGGCTGCACCTGATTGCGGGGGAGCAGGACCCGGAGGTCTCGGACTCGCTGACCGCGGAGGAGTACCTGCGCATCCGCAAGCTCATCTCCAGCTACTACTCTGTTGCGCTGACCGATTGCGGCACCGGCGTGACCCACAACGCGATGAGCGGGATCCTGCAGTCGGCTGACAACCTGGTGATTGCCGCAGGCTACGCGGTGTCCGGCGCCAAGCGCGCCCGCAGCACCTTGCAGTGGCTGGCCAGCCACGGCTACGAGGATTTGGCCCGCAACGCCATTGTGGTGATCACGGACAAGGACGAGGTGTCCTCCCGGGTGGATAAGGACGCCATCGAGGAGCACCTTTCCGGAATCTGCCGCGAACTGATCGCCGTTCCCCACGACCGGGGTGTCGCCGACGGGGATTTGGTGACCCTTGATGTGCTGAAGCCGGAGACGCGGCGGGCCTACAAAGAGATCGCCGCCGCTATTGTGGACGGGTACCAATAGACCACGCAAAGCAGAAGCTGTGAAAACCTGGGCGAAGCCGTGCCCGGGGTTTTTGCCCGGGTCCAGGAACAGGAGGTGAGAGTGGCAACGTCGGAGCATTCCTTTCCTGGACAAGCGGATCTTCCAATTGCTGGAAGGTATCGGCTCCTTGACCTGATCGGGCAGGGGGCAACAGCAGCGGTGTACCGGGCGCGGGATGAGCAGCTGGGCCGTGAGGTGGCGCTCAAACTGTTCCGAGCCCAGCCCGGCGCCGTCGGCGGCCGGGAGCGGGTCGAGGCGGAAATGCGCCTCCTGGCCACTTTCAACCACCCGGCCCTGGTAACGCTGTACGACGCCGGGACGGACACCACGGCGCCTGGCATGCCCCGGACCTTCCTGTCCATGGAGTTGATCGACGGACCCGACCTGCACACCAGGCTGGGCCGTGGCCCCCTGCCCGCCGCCAATGTTGCCAGGATCGGGGCGGAGCTGGCCTCGGCCCTGGACTACATCCACGGGCGCGGAGTCGTCCACCGGGATATCAAACCGGCCAACATCCTCTTGCCGGGGTCCATGCCGGGCGGCCCTGCCCACGCCAAACTCACGGATTTCGGGATCGCGCGCCTGCTCGAAGGCTCCCGGCTCACCGCCACGGGAACTACCGTCGGCACCGCCGCCTACCTGAGTCCGGAACAAGTCTCCGGGACCCGCCTCGGGGTGGAAAGCGACATCTACTCCCTCGGACTCGTCCTGCTCGAGTGCCTCACCGGGGCGGTTGAGTACCCCGGGACCGGCATCGAATCAGCTGTTGCACGCATGAACCGCGCGCCCCGGGTTCCCGCCAGCCTCGGCCCGCGGTGGGGTGCCCTCCTCACCGCCATGACCGCAACCGTACCCTCCGCCCGCCCCACGGCGGGCGAAGTCGAAACAGCGCTTCGGGCCGCAGCCGGATCCGGCACGCCCGGGGTGCTGCCCGTCACCCCCGGGCAGGGGACACAGAGAATGCCCGGCATGCCGGACCGTTCGCCCCGTATCGGAGCATCCCCGGGCCGCACCCGCGTCCTGATCCCCAGCCTCCCCGGCGACACCGATGAGTACTCCAGCGTGGCGGCAGCGCCAGGTCCGCCGGTCGGGCGCCAAGGGCCGCAGAAGCTATTGACTCGCGTATCGCGCAAAGCAAAAGTGTTCGCCGCCGGAGGGGTCGCACTGGCCGTGCTTGCGTTCGTGGTTGTTGCCGTTCTCAATGTCCAAGCCCCGTCGCCGCGGGCTCCGCAACCCTTGCCAAGCATTTCAGGGGACCTGGGCCTGCACATCGAGCAGCTGAAGCGAAGCATCACACCATGATCAAGACACCAACCACGTTCTCCAGCATCGCGGCCGCGGCCCTGCTGACGGCAGGCATTCTCAGCGGGTGCGCCACCACTCCTCCCGATCTGCAACCCGGTGCCGCGGAGAAGCTCAATGCCCGGCTCCAGACAGTGGCCCAGGCCGCCGCCGACAAAAACCCGGCTGCCGCCAAGGCCGAACTGGACCTGCTCGCCAGCGACGTCTCCGCTGCCGCCGCAAACGGGAACATCTCACCGGCACGCCGCCAGGACATCCAGGCGGCGATCGACCTCGTCAACGCCGACCTCGCTGCCATGACGCCGACCCCCAGCCCCACCCCGACTCTTCAGACGCCCGCCCCCGCAGCACCCAAACCGCCTGCCAAGGGCAAAGGAAAGGACAAAGACGACTGAACGTCAGCGCCACCCGCCGTCGAGAGGGAAGACCCACAGCGTGGCTTTCGCGCTGGTGGCTGGGTGGCCGCCGAGGCGTCCCATAGCACGCCAGGTGAGCTGGTGCGCGTTGGCCCGGACCTGGCGGTGACGTCCACCTTTCCCTTCCCCGGACAGCCTGCCCACCCACTCACGCTCGCCGACCTGGAACCGTCCGCGGCGGCGTCGCAAATGTCCTGACTGGCAGATAGCGTGAGTTGGTACTCGTGTTCCGGGTTGTTGGTATTGCTGTTCCGGTGAGTTGGTACTGCCGTGGCCTTTGGGTGCTGCCCTGTGGGTGAGGCGGTGCACTGGGCGCCGCCTCTTCCTATGTGAGGAGGCAGCATGGCCGATTTCAAGGCCATCATGACCCTGGCCGTTGCTGGTCGTAGCTATGACGAGATCGTCGCGGTGGTGGGGTGTTCACGCCGTGATGTGGCCGCGGCGAAGAAAACGATCGCGGCTTACGGATTCACGGCCGGGCAGATCGGGGCGATGTCCCCGCAGGAGATCGCCCGATTGTTTCCCGATGGCCGTAAGAGGGTCACGGAGTTATACGAACGCCCGGATTTTGATCGGGTGCTGGCTTCGATGAGGGAGAACCGACACTTCACCCTTCAGCAGGCCTGGAGCAGATACTTGGCCTCGAGCACCGCGAACGGCGCGAAGAAGTACGGGTATTCACAGTACTGCGCCCTGTTCGCCGACCATGCCCGAGTGACCGATGTCGTGGCGACGCTGCACCACGAGCCGGGCCGGGCGATGCTGGTGGACTGGGCCGGCGACACCCTGGACGTGGTGGACGCGGTCACTGGCGAGGTGACCGGGGTTTATCTGTTCGTGGCGGTGCTGCCCTATTCCGGGGCGGTGTTCTGCCATGGGTACACGGACATGACATCGGCGTCCTGGATAGCCGCCCACGTGGCGGCCTTCTCGTTCTATGGCGGAGTCCCGCAGCTGGTGGTCCCGGACAATCCAGCGACCTCGACCCACCGGCCCAAGCGGGGCGAGCCGGCCCGGGTCCTGAACACCCGGTACCAGCAGCTGGCCGAGCACTATTCGACGGGGATCGTGCCGGCCCGGGCGAAACGACCCCGCGATTATTCCGAGGATTCCGTTATCCCGGGTTTCTGGCCGCATTCTTTTGCGGAAC